>CALKVR010000001.1 GCA_938004815.1 uncultured Polyangiaceae bacterium
CCGACGCGGCAGCGAGGTCGCCGTCGAGCCGGCCTCGTGCGACCACCGCCGCCGCCGCGCCGATCGCGCTTCGCGCTCAGGCCGAGCGCGAACCGGAGTCCGAGCCGGGCGCCCCGATCTCGGCAAAGGCGCGCCTCACTCCGCCGCCCGCGAGGCACTCACAGCCGCCGCCTCCTCCGCCATCGCAGCCCGCGAACCGGCCGAAGACGCAGCCGCCTCCTCCTCCGGCGTTCCGCAACATGATGGGTCGACCTTCGTCGCCCGACATCCTGGCGCGCGGGATCCCACCGGCGCGTCCCCCCGAGGCGGCCGCGGCCGCGCCCAAGAAGGCGCCGCCGCCCGCGCCACCCTCGGCGCCGATGCGCCCGAACGATCAGCGGTCGGGCTTGCCCCCGCGCACGAGCCTCCAACGGCCTCCGCTCCCGGCCGGGATCGATCTCGATCTGCAGGCGCTCGAGCTCGCCGCCGAGCAGACCAACGCGCCTGTGTACCAACAGGTCCGCGATCTCCCGCCGCCGCCGGCGGCCGTGTTCAAAGGCTCGCTGCCCGAGAGCACCGCCTACCGGGTGACGGGGTCGAACAAGCCCGCGCCT
The DNA here is from genome assembly GCA_938004815.1 of uncultured Polyangiaceae bacterium. GTDB lineage: Bacteria > Myxococcota_A > Polyangia > Polyangiales > Polyangiaceae > Xiheicaenibacterium. The sequence continues at coordinate 594 of CALKVR010000001.1, forward strand.
CCGCCTCCGCGCCGCCCCGTCGTCGAGGACGCGCGCAAGCTCCCCCCTGGCGCCAGCCGCTACGCGCCGTCGCGGCCGGCTTCGATCTTCGGAAACGCCAAGCCTCAAGAGGGCTCGAGCATCTTCGGTGAAGACCTCATCAGCGAGAAGAGCCTCGACGAGGTCATCCTCAGCTACCTCGCCGAGGATCTCGAGGGCGGCGCCAAGAAGTAGGCGGCCATGCTCACGCGGCCACCGACTCCCGCGCTGCGGCCGTTCGTGAAGACGCTCTGGGCGAGCGACCTTGGCGACGCGACGGCGCAGGCGGCGCAAAGAGAGCGCGTGCTGCCCACGGGGACGATGAGCGTCGCGTTTCTCCTCGGCCAACCCCTGCGGCTCTACCGCGACGAAGCCGACGCCGAGGGCCACGTGATCGGTCGCGCCGTCGTCGGCGGCGCGCGCGACACGTTCTATCTCAAAGACATCTCGCGTCCGCAGGCGTCGGTGGGCGCGCAGCTCCAGCCCGGCGCGGCCGAGCTCCTCCTCGGCGTTCCCGCGGGCGAGCTGGCGGGGCGCCACACCGCGCTCGACGATCTCTGGGGTCGCGATGCGTCGATCGCGCTCGAGCAGTTCGCCGACGCGCCGAGCCCGGCCGCGCGCGTCGATCGTCTCGAGGCGCTGCTCTTGTCTCGCCTCCCGCGCGTGCGCGGCCTCCGCCCTGCCGTCGCCGAAGCGCTCGCGCGCCTCTCCGCCGAGCCGACGACCGAGGTGGGCGACGTCGTCGCGTCGAGCGGCTTCAGCCATCGCCACTTCATCGCGCTCTTTCGCGACGCGGTCGGTCTCGCGCCCAAGGCCTATGCGCGCGTCGCCCGGTTTCAGGCGGCGCTGAAGCGGCTCGGCGCGCCTGCGCCTCGGATGATCGACGTCGCGCTCGACGCCGGGTACGCCGACCAGCCCCACTACAACCGCGACTTTCGCGCGATCGCGGGGGTGTCGCCCCGGGGCTACCGGCGTGCGTCACCCGTGTACGAGAACCACGTGCCGGTGCTCGGGTGGGACCGCGACGACGTCAAATCCTGACAAGACGTGGTCGGGCGCCGGGTGCAGACTCGCCGCGTCACCGAGGAGAGACCCATGTCGATTCACGAAGTGTTCCCCTACCTCTGCGTCGAGAACGCCACCGAGGCTGCCGCGTTCTACGCCAAGGCGTTCGGCGCCAAAGAGAAGTACCGTCGAGCCGAGCGGTCGCGTCGGCCACATGGAGATCGTGTTCGGCCCTCTGACGATCATGCTCTCCGAGGAGTTTCCCGAGATGGGGTACGTCGCCCCGCAGGGCCGAGCGCGCGTGCCCAGCATGATTCACCTCCACGTCGACGACGCCGACGCCATGATCGCGAGCGCGGTCGCCGCGGGCGCCACCGTCGTGCGTGAGCCCAAAGACCAGTTCTACGGCGAGCGCTCCGGCAACATCCGCGACCCCTTCGGCTACGAGTGGAACATCGGCCACGAGATCGAGCATGTGTCGACCGACGAGATGCAGCGCCGGTACACCGCGATGATGGAGAACGGCTGACAGCCGTCGCGCTACGCGGTGGTGATCCAGTAGTAGCGCTTGAGCGGCCGCGCCTGGTCGAGCGCCCGCGTTTCGCGGAGCGCGCCCCCGTTCCGCTCGATGACGCGGATCGACGCCGCGTTCGCGTCGTCGCACGTGAGCAAGACCTCCGCCAGCCCGAGCGCGTGAGCGAACGGCAGCGCCTGGCGCAACATCTCGGTCGCGACGCCGCGCCCGCGATACGAAGGCACGGTGTCGTAGCCGATGTGACCGCCCTCTACCCGCAGCGCGTCGTCGAGCGCGTGGTGGATCGAGATGCGGCCCACGAGCTCCTCGTCGGCCACCGCCCAGAGGTGCGTCTTGGGCACGCGCCCGTCCGGGCCCTCGCTCGCCGCCGCTAGCCGCTTGGCAACGAACGCCGCGAAGTCACGCTCCGCGATGTCGAGATCCCCGCCGAGCCACCACGCCAGCCCCTCGCTGCGGAACTCGGCGAGCGCGCGCAAGAACGTCTCCCGGTACGTCTCGGTCGGGCGGACGAGAGAGAGCTTCATGGGGCTGTTTCAGGGTGGGCCGCCCGGGACTGGCGGGCCAGCGGCGGCCGTCAGGCAGCCGACTCTGCCCCGTCATTTTCCGCAAGACACGCCCGGGCTCAGGGGGTATAGACCCGAACCCGTCCCCCCGGGGCTGTAGCTCAGTTGGGAGAGCGCTTGCATGGCATGCAAGAGGTCAGGGGTTCGATTCCCCTCAGCTCCACTCTGTTTGGACGCGTAGCGTCCAAACCACTTTCGGGTCATCGGGCCTTGCCTGGACTTCGACGCTTCGCGCCTTCGGCGCTTCGCGTCTTCGTCCACGCGGCTCGATTCCCCTCAGCTCCACTCTGTTCCTAAAGGAACCATGTTCGGCTCATCGGGCCTTGCCTGGACTTCGACGCTTCGCGCCTTCGGCGCTTCGCGTCTTCGTCCACGCGGCTCGATTCCCCTCAGCTCCACTCTGTTCCTAAAGGAACCATGTTCGGCTCATCGGGCCTTGCCTGGACTTCGACGCTTCGCGCCTTCGGCGCTTCGCGTCTTC
>CALKVR010000002.1 GCA_938004815.1 uncultured Polyangiaceae bacterium
GCCTGTCTCGTGGGCTCGGAGATGTGTATAAGAGACAGGCGCCGTCGCGGTCGCGGTGCTCGTGGGCGGGCCCGCGCTCGCCGACGCGCTCTTCGACTGGCGGGGCCTGATCCCGCTCCTGCTGTTCCCGATCGCGGCGTTCATGATCTGGGTCATCGCGCTCTCGCGCGTGACCGATCGCGCGCGGCGCGAGCGGATGGCGGCGGCCGCCTCCGAGGTGCAGGGCGAGCTCGCCGACATCCGGAACGCCAGCCTGCGCGAGTGGGGCCTGCGCGTCGGCTCGGTCGTGTCCGGGCTCGGCGCGTTCTTCATCGGCCAGTACGTGTTCGAGGGGTACGTCGAGCGCGTCAACCGCAGCGCCACGAGCTACTACGACCGCGTCCACCCCGGCATGCAGCACTGGTTCCTGCTCATCGCGGTCGGCGTGGTGACGGGGCTGGCGGTCTCGCGGCTCCTCGCGCCCAAGCCCGCGCTGACGTCGGCCGTTCCGGCGACGACCGGTGGCATCTTCGACGACTCGGTCTCGGTCACCGGCTCGATCAGCGTGCGCCAAAAGATCAGCCTGATGTCGCTCCTCTTCGGGTCGATGAGCCGCGACCAGTACGAGCTGCTCGACGGCGGCCAGGCGTTCTGCGCCCGGGCGGCCGAGCGCTCGGGCTTCTTCTCGCGGCTCTTCCTGGGCGGCCGCCGGCCGATCGATCTCGTCGTCGACGACCTCGGCCACGAGGCCCTCCGCGTTCGCCGCGGCTTTCTCTGGCTGCCGTTCTTCTTCAACCGCGCCACCGTGGCGGTAGAGACGCGCGGCCTCGGGTCCATCGAGCAACGCCTCTCGTTGGTGCGCGAGTACGCGTTGCGCGGGCCCGACGGTGCGGAGCGGTATCAGCTCCGATCCGGTTTGATCTTCCGGTCGCGGTTCAAGCTGCTCCGCGGCGGCACAGAGGTGGGCGAGGTACTGCGCGTCCGCAAGCCCTGGTACCTCCGGATGTTCACGCCCGCGTGGCGGCAGCAGGATCACTTCTCGCTCGCGTTTCCTCCGGACGCGTCCCTCGACGACAAGAAGCTCCTCACGGGCTCGGTGTTCTTGATCGACATCACCCATTTTCCGACGCAGGCCAGCGTTCGGTGGGGGGCGCTCATCCTCTTCGCGCTCCTTTTCGTGCCCGCCGATCCGCCCGAAGACCGCGCGGCTCCCTACGGCGCCCGCGACTACGACGCGTACGATTACTGACCTCGGGACCTCCGCCGAGCGGGCGTTTGCCTGCTAGCGTGTGCCGACCGGCCAGCCGGCCGGCCCATCGACCATGGCTCGCCCCCGCACGCGCCGCAGCCCGACCAGCACGAGGAACCTCGATCGCGCCGCCGACTGGACGAACCCGCGCGTGGTCCAGATCCTCGACGCCGCGTCGCGCTGCTTCGAGAAGTCGGGCTTCGCGAACACGACGGTTCAAGAGATCGCCGACGAGGCCGGGATGACCAAGTCGATGATCCACTACTACTTCGAGAACAAGCAGGCGCTCATCGGCGAGCTCCAGGCGTTCGTCTACGAGCGCTACCTGCGCAAGGTGCAGACGCGCCTCCTCGAGCTGGGCTCGGGCACCGAAGGCCGCGCGCACGAGGCGCTCATGCAGGCGTTCGAGATCGTGCGCGACAAGAGCTTCCTGCGACTTCAGCTCGAGCTGCTGGCCGAAGCCGGCCGCGACCCCGAGATCATGAAGCGGCTCGCGGCGCTCCAGGCCCGGTCGCGCGGCGTCGTGGCCGAGGGCGTGAACGCCGTCCTGGGGAGCAGGGCGGAGACGCTCCCCATCTCGAAAGACGTGCTCTCGGCGCTCATCTCGGCCGTGCTGCACGGGCTGCGCGTGTTCGAGTACGTGGAGGGCGAGGCTGCGCCCACACAAGAGGCCTACGAGCTCTTCATCGGGCTCTTGATGATCGGGATGAAGGCGGTTTCTCCCGAGGAGTCGGCGTGACGCGTCAGCCGCTCATCCGGTAGCGAGCTCCGACCGCACGCTGCGGATCGAGCTCGATCTTGCAGTGCAGCCCCGAGCGCGTCCGACGGCGCTGCTCGACCGCGGGCTGCTCGACCACCGGCTCGTCGAGCTCACCGAACCAGGGCTCGTCGGCCGGAGGAAAGTCGCTCGCCCGAAGGAGCCTCTGCGCCCTGGCGAGGAGGTCGGACACGAAGTCTTCGGAGACCAGACCGCGCAGGCCGGTCAGCTCTCGCACCTCGGACTCGAGGCGGCTCGCGAAGACCTCGTAGGCGAGGCGCTTGCGGCCCAGATCGGTCAGCTCGTCGGCGATCGCGAGGATGATCTCGTCCCATTCGAGCTCGGTGACGGGCCGGCTCGAGATCTCGGCTGCGGCGTGCTTCTTGTCCACGGCGTGCGATTGAGCAAGAGCGATGCCGCCGCACTTTCCGGCAGATTTCGCGATCGCGCGGTCTCGATTCGAGACAACGGTCCGCCGAGGCTGAACGAGAGTCCACGACTGAGATGGGGCTGGCGACCGCCGCCACGCCATGGCGCCGAATCCGCCAGGGATCTCGAGGGCTCTGGCGCTATTTGTTCACGCGGAAGACCTGCCCGCCGATGAAGCTGGTCCAGTAGATCGCCGCCGCGTCGGTGGCGATGCCGGTCGGCCCGACCTGGGCGGTCGCGTGCTCGACCAGCGCGGCACCGTCGCTGTCGGCGGACATCACGGTGCCGACCGGCCCGCCGCCATAGAACTCCTGGGTCCAGTAGACGCGCTCCCCCTCGGTGAAGACCCCCCAGCACTCGGTACCGTCCCCGATGACCGAAGACGTCGTGGAGCCGAACGCCTGGTAGCGGATCGCCGCCTCACCGAAGGCGCACCAGACGGCGCCCGACGGCGTGACGGCGATCTGAAACGCGGGCGCGGCCGCAGCGTCGTAAAAGAGCGACGCCGCGCCGCCGGTCACGGGCACCCGGTGCACGTCACCCGTCGTGGCGTCGGTGAAGAAGAGCTCGTTGCCGCCGAGGGTGATCGCCTCGGGGTTCTGGAGCCCGACCACGAGGGGAACGGGGTCGGCCGCCCCCGCCTTGTCGACGGCGAAGATCGTCCCCTGCGTGCTGGCGACGAAGTAGACCTGATCGCCGACCACCAGGTCGGTGGGACCGAGCACGCCCGTCGCGATCAGCGACGGCGCTTCGGAGCCGTCGGCCTTGACCCTCCCGATCGAGTCGCCGGCGCGGTTGGTCCAGTAGAGATAACCCTCGCTGAGCTCGAGGTCCCAGGGCCCAGTCTGCATGCCAGCGAGGACGGTCGGCTCCGTCCCGTCCTTGTTCACTCGTCGCACGTCGCCGCCACCGATCGTGGCGCCGGCGTGGTTCACCCAGTAGACGTGATCATCGTCGACCGCGATCCCGCGAGGCTCGGAGAGCGCGCTCACGAGGACGACGGGCTGGCACTTCGCGTCCTCGCAGAGGCCATCGCACGCATGGAAGCACGCGCCGCAATGGTCGGGGCTGGTCGTCAGATCGGCGTCGCAGCCGCCCTCGCCCGAGCTCGTGCTCGACGTCGCGACGCTGCTCGAGCCCGAGGCGGACGACGCGGTGCTCGTCGTTGCGCCGCCCGCGCCGCCCGCTCCGCCCCCGCCCACGAAGAGGGGCGCGTCGATGCAAGCCGAAGCGGCCAGAACGACCCAGGCCAAGCGAGCACGCACGGGGCCATTCTACACGGGGAGGTCGGCGCGCGCGCACCGCGACGAATCGATGCTCGGAGCGATCCTGCAAGTTCTCCTCGCCCCGCGACGCTGCTAAGCGGTACGCCATGTCGAACCGGTGGGCGGCATTCGAGGGCATGAGGGCCTGGCGAGAGCGCGCCTTCGTCGTCCTCGCCGTCGCGACCGTCGCGTCGGCGACCGCGCCCGCAGCCGCGCAGCCCGGACAGCCGCCGCAAGACGCGACCGTGAAAGAGGTCGCGCGCCAGCGCTACGCCGCCGGGGTCAAGGCCTTCGACGCGGGCCAGTTCGAGGACGCGCGTGTCGCTTTCCTCGAAGCGTACAAGCTCACCCAGGCCCCCGGCATCCTGCTCAACCTCGGCATCAGCGAGCTGCGCACGAACCGCGTCGCCGAGGGCGGCAACCACCTCTTGAGGTTCCTTCGCGACTACGCCGACGCGACGCCCGAAGAGCGAGCGAGCGCGCAGGCGAGCCTCGAAGAGTGCAAGCGCAAGGCATCGCTCATCGAGGTCCACGTCGACGCACCGGGCGCCGAAGTGACCCTCGACGGCGCGCTCGTCGGCAAAGCGCCGCTCGCGGATCCGGTGTTCGTCGAGCCCGGCCCCCACGAGCTCGCCGCCAGCGATGGGAGCAACAACGCGACCGCACGCGTCGACGCGAAGCGCGGCCAGAGCGTCAAGGCGTCGCTGCGCCTCCGTACGACCGTCGGCGGCGTCGGCGAGTCGTGCCGCGCCAGGAGCGACTGCGAGGGCGGCCTCAAGTGCCTGGGCAACGTGTGTCGCGACGAGCTCTGGGGCTCGACGTGCCGCGAGAGCGGCGACTGCGGGCCGCGGCTCGCGTGCATCGATCAGGTCTGCGGCGTGCCTGGCGAGGCGCGCGACCGGCGCGGCGAGCAGCCGGTCGCCGCGCCCGACGAGCCCGACGCGCCGCCGCGCGGGTTCGACGGCGCGCGGCCCCACATCGGCGTGATGCTCGGTGGCGGGCCGACCCACACCGACAACACCAACCTCGGCACCGAGGGCAGCCTGCTCTTCTCGATCAAGGGCGGCGTGCTCCTCGATCGGGCCGAGCTCGGCCTCGAGTTCTCGCCCGCCTCGTTCGTGCTCGCGTTCGGCCCGGACCTGCCGATGGTCCAGCTGAACGCCTACGTCGGCTACCACGCCGAGCTGGCCGGTCCCGTCTCGTGGCCGCTCCGCTTCGGGGTCGGCTTCAGCCACTTCGCCCCCGCCGGCGGGCAGACCGACGACATCACGCTCGAGGGACGAGCCGATCTCGTCGGCGTCTCGATCCTCGTCGATCCCATCTTGCTCGATTTCTTCGTCCCCTCGTTTCGCGTGAACTCCAACCTCGATCGGGCGCACTTCTTCACCTACGTCTTCGGCGTGGGCGCCTCGTGGCTGCCGATCTGACCGCCGCCGCCGAACGGCTTGAGCGCAGGCCGAACAGGCCGCAAGATGGCCGAGTGTTCCCCGAAACGCGGCTCTCCGTGGTGGCTCGCGCCGTCGGCGCCGACCCGAAACAGCGCGCCGCCTCGCTCGAGCTCCTCGCGCGATCGTACTACCGGCCGATCTACGCGCACCTGCGGTGCAAGTGGCGCCTGTCGGCGACTGACGCCGAGGACATGACCCAGGCGTTCTTCGTGAGCGTCGCCGAGCGCGACGTGTTCGCCTCGTTCTCGCCCGAACGCGCGCGCTTTCGCACGTTCGTCCGCGCGTGCGTCGACCACCTCGCCGAGGACGAGCTTCGCGCCAAGACGCGTCTCAAGCGCGGCGGAGGCAAGAAGCACGTCTCTTTCGACTTCACGGGCGTCGAGTCGGCCATCGGCCCGACCGTCGGGTCCGCCGCCGACGACGCCTTCGACCGCGAGTGGACGCGGGTCCTCGTATCGATGGGCATCGAAGAGCTGAAGACGCGCCTCGCCGCGGCAGGCAAGGCTCGCTACTTCACCGTGTTCGAGCGCTTCGATCTCGCCCCCGACGCTCGGCCCTCCTACGCCGCGATCGCCGAGGAGCTCTCGATCTCGGTGTACGACGTGACCAACTACCTCCACGCCGCCCGAAAAGAGCTGAAAAGGGCGATCGCCGATCAGCTCCGCAACCTGACCGCCTCCGAGGCCGAGCTGCGCGAAGAGGCCGAAGCGCTCGGGATGACGAAGATGATCGGCCGCCTCAAATGAGGCGCAGCGGGCCTCGTAAGGGTGCCCGCGATGCACACGCGCCACCTGCCCGCGGGCCTACCGTTCACACCGCCGCCGACGCCGCGGCCTCCGTCGACCCCCCCGTCGGCCATCGGTACGCCGTTTCAGCCGCCTAGTCCCTACCCGGCGCCGACGTACCTCCAGAACGAGCGCCACCTTGCCCACGCCGCGCCGGCGGACACCGATGCCCACGTCGACGCGTGGCTGGAGCCGAGGCTCCCGGTGATCGCGACGGCGCACGCCGGACGAGGCGGCCTCCTCGAGCTGCTCTGGGCGGCCGATGACCTGATCACACGCACCAAGGAGTCGCCGACGTTGCGGCCGGTGGCCGAGCCGCTCCCGCGACGCGATGTCCTGTCGGTCGGCCCGCCCGTCGCGAGTGACGAGACGCTTCACGCGCGGCACGCGCTCCGGCTGCTCGGCGCCGATGGCGCAGTGACCGACGAGCGCACGCTCGAGGCTCTCTGGCTGGAGTCGCTGGTCGATGAGAGCGGCCCCTACCCCGCGCTCGCCCACGTCATGGGGGAGCTCGTCGTCGGCCTCGATCCCAGGGCCGTCCTCCGCGCGATCGCCGGCCTCCTCGAGCCGGTGGCCAAGGCCGACGCCGCGACCTTCGACGCGCTCGCCGCTGCGAGCGCCGTGTCGCAGGACGAATGGCAGACCGGTCGCAGCATCGAAGCCGCGACCGAGAAGCTGGCGGGCGCGGTGGCGCGGAGCAGGCTCGATCTGTCTTGGCCACACGTCGTCGCGAGCGCGCGACGCGCCGCCCTCGAGCGCCGCGCCTTCGCGGAGCGCACCGTGCTCGGGAGCGAGCATCTTCGCGCCATGCTGCACCTCGGTGGAGCGGCCACCGGCGTCGTGCTCTACCTCCCAAAGGCGCTCCACGCGCGGCTGCCGCTCTACGAGCGGCTCCCGATTCGCGCGATCGTCGCGATCCACCCCTCGCAGGACGCGCTCGAGCCGCAGCGCTTCGCGCTCGTCGCGCAGGCTCTCGCGCGCCGCCTCTCTGACGGCGGATAGCCACGAGAGGCCCTGAACCGGTGACGAGTCATCGACGCCCGAAACTCGCGCCCGCGCTCGACCCGCGCTATCGAGAGAGGCCTTGGAGGACCAACGAACCCCTCGCTCGGGCGGATCGCCTCGCAACCGGCGCAGCGCGCTCCTCGCCGTCGCCCTCTTGAGCGTCGCGTGCGCGCGGGAGCGCGGCCTCGAGGAGCCTGCGACCGCACCGGTCCGCGCGGGCACTCTCGTCGCGCAGGTCGACTTCGCCGGCGAGGCCGAGGGGGCACGCGTCGTCTCGGACGCCACCGCCGGCCCCGCGAAGCACGCCGACGAGCCGCTTCCCGAGGTGACGTTTCGCGAGGCCATGCCCGAGGCGCTGGACGCCAACGCCCCGGCGCGGCGATACGCCGATCTGAGCGCGTCGCGCTGTCGTGCCGAGGTCGCGAAGCGCGATCTCCCCGTCGCGCCGGTGAAGTCGTCGCAGCGCGGCGTCGTCGCCGCCCTCCGCATCACCGGTCCGATGAACGGGGTGAACATCGTGACGCCGCCGAGCTCGACCAAGTTCGGCGTGCTGGATTGCCGGCTGGCGCTCGTCATCGACGACCTCACCAAGACGCTGGAGGCCGCCGGCGTCGTACGCGTTTCGATCGACAACCTCTATCGCCCCGGCGCCAAGCTCCCCGGCAAGAAGAAGAGCAGCCAGCACGCGCTCGGCCTCGCCGTCGACGTCAACACGTTCGAGCTCGGTGACGGCCGTGTCCTCGCGACCTCGGCGTGGGGCGCCACCATCGGTGAGACGCCTTGCGGCCCCGACGCGGTGATGGCGTCGCCCAACGCCGACGCCGTCGATCTGCGCAACCTGGTCTGCGCGATCGGGCGCGCGGGCCTGTTCCACACCGTCCTGACGCCCAGCTACGACGCGGCCCACCAGTCTCATTTTCACTTCGACATCAAGTCCGATACCTCTCGCGTATCGGTCCGCTGAGGGCGAAGCTGGCGAATCGCCAGCGCTTTTCTCCTGACCGACGGTTTCGTCGATATCACGTCCGATTCGTAGCCGACAAACCTGTCAGCTACGCGCCTCGCTCGCCGAGGGGCACCTCCGAGAACGCCCTATCGCCACGCCGAATCGGGCATTCTTGAAGCGATACGATGAGGCGGTCTCCGCATGCGTAGTGAGCGCACGTTCGCCGACTTGCTCGAGTCTGCGCCCGACGCGATGGTCATCGTCGACAAGAGCGGCTCGATCGCGCTCGTGAACGCGCAGACCGAGAAGCTCTTCGGCTACCGGCGCGACGAGCTCCTCGGCCAGCCCGTCGAGCTCTTGGTGCCCGAGCGATTCCGCGCGCTCCACGCCCACCACCGCGGCAGCTTCTTCGCGTCGCCGGCCGCGCGCGCGATGGGCTCTGGCCGCGAGCTCTACGGGCAGCGCAAAGACGGCAGCGAGTTCCCCGTCGAGATCAGCCTCGGCCCGCTGGAGACCGAGGACGGCGTCCTCGTCTCGAGCGCGATCCGCGACATCACCGAGCGCAAGGTGGCCGAGCGCGACCGCGCGAGGCTGTTCGCCGAGCTGCAGCAGCTGACCACGCAGCTCGAGGAGCGCGTGACCGACCGAACCAAGGAGCTCACGCGCTCGCTCCACGAGAAAGAGATCCTTTTGAAGGAGGTTCACCACCGGGTGAAGAACAACCTCCAGGTGATCTCCAGCTTGATGCGCCTGCAAGCGAGGCAGCTCGCCTCGCCCGAGGCGCGCGCCGTGTTCGCCGACAGTCAGAACCGGGTGCAGTCGATCGCGCTGGTGCACGAGAAGCTCTATCAATCCCGCGATCTCTCCCACGTCGCGTTCGACGACTACGTGCGAGAGCTCGTCTCGACCATCTTTCTCGCTCACGACGGGGCGCGCCGCGGCATCTGGTCGACGGTCGACGTGGGCGACCTGCGGCTCTCGGTCGACGTCGCGATCCCGTGCGGGCTGATCATCAACGAGCTCGTGACGAACGCGCTCAAGCACGCCTTTCCCAAGGATCGGTCCGGGCACGTGCACGTCGCAATCAGCCAGTCGGCGCCGCGGATGGTCGACGTCGAGGTCGACGACGACGGGGTGGGCCTGCCCCCCGGTATCGACCCCGACACCAGCCGCTCGCTGGGGCTGGAGCTGGTCGCCACGTTCGCAGACCAGCTGCGCGCGGAGATTTTCATCAGACGTGAGGCGGGCACCAAGTTTCGCCTCCGGTTTCCGTTGAGAGGCATCGATGCAAGATGACAGGACCATCCTGGTCGTAGAAGACGAACGGCTCGTGGCCAAGGACCTGCAGCGCACGCTCCAGGACATGGGCTACAAGGTGCTGGCCCCGGCCGCGTCGGCCGACGACGCCATTCGCCTCGCCTCGGCGCACTCGCCCGACCTGGTGTTGATGGATGTCCGCATCGAGGGCGAGCGAGATGGCATCGAGACGGCCGAGTACCTGCGGGCGAACTTCGAGTCCGCGATCATCTTTCTCACCGCGTACGCCGATGGTCCCACGATCGATCGCGCCAAGCTGACCGAGCCCCACGGCTACCTGGTCAAGCCCATCAAGATCGCGGAGCTGCGGAGCGCGGTCGAGATCGCGCTCTACAAGCGCGACACCGAGCGGCGCCTGCGCGATCGCGAGCGCTGGTACTCGACCACGCTGCGCTCGATCGCCGACGGCGTCATCACGACCGGCGTCGACGAGCGCGTGACGTTCATGAACCGCGCCGCAGAAGAGATCACCGGTTGGTCGGCGCTCGAGGCCACCGGCCACCCCATCGTCGAGGTGTTCGAGGTCGTCGACGCGCAGACGAAGCGTCCGATGGCCAACCCCGCGGTCGAGGCGCTGCGCGAGCGGCGCGCCGTCGCGCAGCCCGGGTCCGGGGTGCTGCGCCGCCGCGACGGCTCGGAGGCGCCC
>CALKVR010000003.1 GCA_938004815.1 uncultured Polyangiaceae bacterium
ACCCCTGGCTGTGAGACCGTCGAGGTCGGCGACGAGCAGAACGCGACCGCGACGGCCGGCCGCTTCGAGACCTTCGTGGGCGAAGACGGGCAGCACTACTTTCACCTGCTCGCGAAGAACGGCGAAAAGATCCTCCACTCGGAGGGCTACACGAGCCTCTCGGGCGCCAAGAAGGGCATCTCGTCGGTCAAGAACAACGGCACCAGCGCCTCGCGCTACCAGATCGTCGAGGCCGACAGCGGGGAATTCTACTTCAACCTCGTCGCGACGAACGGCCAGGTCATCGGCACGAGCGAGATGTACGCGTCGAAGTCGAACGCACAAAAGGGCGTCGAGGCCGTGATGGGCGCGCTCGCGAACGCCACGAGCGCCGCCGCCGAGGCTGGGGGCCCCCGCTTCGAGACCTTCAAGAGCGCCGACAAAAAGACGTATTTCCGCCTGCGCGCCGAGAACGGTCAGATCGTGCTTCAGTCGCAGGGCTACAGCTCGAAGAGCGGGGCCGAGGGCGGCATCGACTCGGTGAGCGAGAACGGGCTCGACGCCTCCCGCTACGAGATCTTCGAGGGCGTGAACGGCCAGCACACGTTCCGGATCAAAGCCGCGAACGGCAAGATCGTCGCGCGCGGCGAGATGTACGTGTCGAAGTCGAACGCGAACCGCGGCGCCGATCGCGTCCGCGAGATCCTCCGAGAGATGGCGGGTGAGGGCGAGGCGAGCGACGACGAGATCCGCGCCGAGGTCGAGGCGGCGTCCGATGGCCTCTTCTACATGAGCGAGTCGGATTACCCGTTCACTTACGTGAACGGCGCCGCGGCCGGGGCCGAGATCACCGAGGCCGCGGTGCGCGCCGCCTTTGCGTCGATCGTCGACGCCGACGAGGACGCCGATAAACCGATGGCCGAGCTCTTCGCGATGGAGGGGAGCTGGCAGGAGTGGAAGGACGCCGAGCACAGCTGCCAGGATCCGGAAGACCCGGTGGGCATGGAGCAGTGCACGAAGATGCGCAGCCTCGAGCAGGTGCTCGAGTCGAACCTCGAGGGCATCAAAATCTTCTACTTCGGCGCCGACGGCGAGCCGGGCAGCGTCGACGGTATCGGCGTCTCCGTGTTCATCGTGGGGCGCGCCGCGAGCGGGCGGCTGGTCGGCGTGCGGACGCTCGCGATCTGGACCTGATCCAGCGGTCGCAGCACGATTTGCTGCGGTGCGTAGGGCCTCCGCGGTGGAGTCCAGGGCCCGATTCGGCTAGACCGAACGGGCCCATGGACAAGGTCGTCAAGAGCGCGCTCGACGCAGTCCGCGACATCCCGAACGGTGCGGTCATCCTCGCGGGCGGGTTCGGCCTCTGCGGTATCCCCGAGAACTGCATCGCCGCGCTCGCCGAGCTCGGGACCAAGGACCTCACGTTCGTCTCGAACAACTGCGGGGTCGACGACTTCGGTCTGGGGGTCTTGCTCGGCAAGAAGCTGATCAAGAAAATGATCTCGTCGTACGTCGGCGAGAACAAAGAGTTCGAGCGCCAATACCTGACCGGCGAGCTCGAGGTCGAGCTCACCCCCCAGGGCACCCTCGCCGAGCGCATTCGCGCCGGCGGGGCCGGCATCCCCGCGTTCTACACCCCCACCGGCGTGCACACCGCGGTGAGCGACGGCGGTATGCCGGTCCTCCACGCCGCCGACGGCTCGGTGAAAAAGTACTCCGAGAAGAAAGAGGTCCGCTCGGTCGACGGCCGCGACTACGTGCTCGAGCGCGCGATCACGGGCGACTTCGCCATCGTCAAAGCGTGGAAAGGCGATCGCTATGGCAACCTCGTCTACCGGCACACCGCGATGAACTTCAACCCGATGATGGCGACCGCAGCCAAGATCTGCATCGCCGAGGTCGAAGAGCTGGTGCCGGTCGGCGCCCTCGCGCCCGACAGCATCCACACGCCAGGCATCTTCGTGCAGCGCATCTTCCAGGGCGCGAAATACGAAAAGCGCATCGAGCGCCGCACGGTCTCCAAGGCTCCCTGATCGTCCGACGCTTCCGAGACACCATGGCACTGACCCGAGAACAAATCGCCCAGCGCGCCGCCCAGGAGCTGCAGGACGGCTTCTACGTCAACCTCGGCATCGGCATGCCCACGCTGGTCGCCAACTACATCCCGGCCGGGGTCGAGGTAGTCCTCCAGAGCGAGAACGGCCTGCTCGGGATCGGCCCGTACCCGGCCCCCGGAAACGAGGACGCGGACCTCATCAACGCCGGCAAAGAGACGGTCACGATGATGCCGGGCTCGGCGGTGTTCTCGAGCGCGGAAAGCTTCGCCCAGATCCGCGGCGGCCACATCGACCTGACCATCCTCGGCGCGATGGAGGTCAGCGAGAAGGGCGACCTCGCCAACTGGATGATCCCCGGCAAGATGGTCAAAGGGATGGGCGGCGCGATGGATCTGGTGGCGCGCGCCAAGCGCGTGGTCGTGATCATGGAGCACGCGGCCAAGAGCGGCGCGCCCAAGATCCTCGACGCGTGCAAGCTCCCGCTCACGGGGCGCGGCGTCGTTCATCGGATCATCACCGACCTCGCCGTCATCGACGTCACGCCCGAGGCGCTGGTGCTCCGCGAGCTCGCGCCCGGCGTCTCTGCCCGCGAGGTCCAGGAGCACACTCAGCCGACCCTGCGCGTGCCCCACGACGTGACGGAGATGACGCTTTGAGCTGGCCCGAAAAGACGGCGCCCACCCTCGACGCCACCGAGAAGCGGTCGATCGGCGAGGGGCTGTTCAAGAAGTGCGACGGTTGCTCCGCTACCCTGCCCGCCACCGACCTCGCGAACAACTTCGAGGTCTGCCCCGCGTGCGGGCACCACCATCCGCTGAACGCTGAAGGCTGGCGGCGCCTGCTCCTCGACGCGGGCAGCTTCGACGAGTGGGACGCTGGCCTCGCGCCCACCGACCCGCTCACCTTCGACGACGGCAAGCCCTACGCCGAGCGCATCGTGGCCGCCCAAAAGCGCGCGCGCACCACCGAGTCGGTCCAGATCGGCCGGGGTCGCATGAACGAGCGCGCGCTCGCGTACGGCTCGTTCGTCTTCTCGTTCATGGGCGGCAGCATGGGCTCGGTCGCGGGCGAGAAGGTCACCCGCATGTTCGAGCACGCTCTCGAAGAGCAGCTGCCCGTGCTGCTCGTCCACGCCTCGGGCGGCGCGCGCATGCAAGAGGGCATCCTGTCGCTCATGCAGATGGCCAAGGCGGTGGCCGCGCTCGAACGGTTCCGCGACGCGCGCCTACCGTTCGTCTCGCTCCTGCTCCACCCCACGACGGGCGGCGTCGCCGCGAGCTTCGCGTTCCTCGGCGACGTCAACGTCGCCGAGCCCAAGGCGCTCATCGGCTTCGCGGGCCCGCGCGTCATCGAGAGC
>CALKVR010000004.1 GCA_938004815.1 uncultured Polyangiaceae bacterium
CCAGGCAGCGCGCTGCGGCACGTTGTAGATGTACCGGCTCGCGAGGGGCCGCTCCGCGAGATCGTAGATCGCGCACTCGAAGCCCCAGACGAAGACAGGGTCGGTCGGCGCGGTGTGCTCCCGCAGGAACATGGCGACGGCGCGGTTCTGGCCGGCATTCACGTCGGCGACCGAGGCGAGGTCGTCCCAAGCCGCCACCTCGTCGGGCGCTCCCTTTCGCAGGAGGTCGAAGCGCGCCTCGGTACGAATGAAGAACGACTCGCCGAAGCTCGGTACCGGACACTTCGCGGCGGCGAGGATGGCAAAGCCGACCGCGAAGGCGCCGGCCGCGATCGGTCCGCGCGCGGAGGTGGCTCGCCAAGCCTTGGCGATGCCGAGCGCGGCGAGAAGCGACGTCAGCGGGAACGTCGCGCCCCAATGATAAGGGAAGAACTTGCCCTGCATGACGATGCCGGCGACGTGCACGCCGATCGCGCCGAGCACGACCGCGACGAGCTTGCGCTCGTCGCCCTTGGCGCCGAACACGGCGAGGCATGCGAGGCCGGCGAGGAGGGTGCTCGAGTACGTCGTGAGCCACTCCTCGACGCCGTAGTACGCCATGCCGAGGATGCTCACGTTCTCCCAGCTCACTTTGGTGTACTGCGGCGTGAAGACGAAGAGCACCTGGTGCAGATCGCCGAGCGCGCCGACCGCGCCGAACCAAGCGAGGGTGACGGCGAACGGGGCGACGCCGCCGGCCGCGACCAGGGCGATCGGCTCCGCGACCTTTCTCGCGTAGAGCGGCCGCTTTTCGGTGCGGGCACGCGCGATTTCGGCGCCGGCGAGGACCACCGCCACCAGCGCCCCCACGCCGGCGAGCGGCGGCTTCATCAGCCCGGCCACGCCGTAGAGGAGGCCGACGCCGAACAGCGCGATGCGCCGGGTGCGCGCCGAGGTCGCGTCGTAGGCCCGGCCCGCGAGCACGAGGCCCCAGATCGTGAGCGGCGCGCCGAACGTCTCGGGCTGCGCGGTGTGCCAAAAATCGAGCTGGGCGTGGATCTGCGCCGAGATCGCGGCGGCGAGGAGGCCGACCCCGCGCGAGCCCGCCCAGCGCTCGGCCAGGCGGACGAGGCCCCACGCCGTGGCGAGCATCGCCGCGACCTCGAACACGCGCACGCCCCACATCGCGCCGCCGAAGATCGCGCGCACGACGGTGTACACGACGAAGATGCCGGGCGGCTTGAAATCGAACGCGTCGCGGTAGGGCGCGCCCCCCGCCAGCGTCTCGCGCGCGACCAGCGCGTAGATCGACTGATCACGGCCGTGATCGAACGTGAGGATGAGCCCGGCCGACAGCGCGATCACGACGAGACCGAGCGCGCCGAGGATCTTCTCGGCCAGCGGCACGTTGGGCCCGGCGGTCGTCATCGGCCGCGTTCTATCACTTGCCTCGCGTCACGAGCACGCTCTTGAGGTGCGGCTCACTACCGGGCGGGGGCGGGAAGTCGGACGGCGGCGGGAGCGATTTGATCTGCGCGGCCTCGATGCCAGCGAGGCGCGCGGCCGTGTGGAGCATCTTGCGGAAGCGCGCGAGCGAGATGCCGCGGTGGTTCGTGCACGCGAGGAGGCGACCGCCGGGCGCGAGGACGCGGAGGACCATCGCGGCGAGCTCGGGGTAGTCGCTCTCGGCCGAGAACGTGCGCTTCTTGGTCGTGGAGAAGCTCGGCGGATCGAGCACGACGAGGTCGTAGCGGTCGCCCTTCTTGGCCGCGCGCTCGAGGAACCCGACCGCGTCGGCCTCGATCGTCACGTGGCTCGGTGCGCTTGCCCCCACCGCGGCGAGGTTTCGCTCGGCCCACGCGAGCACGATGCGCGACACGTCGACGGTGGTGGTGCTCTTGGCGCCGCCGAGGGCGGCTGCGACCGAGAAGCTCCCGGTGTAGGCGAACAGGTTGAGGAAACGCGCGCCGGCGGCGAGCTCGCGGACGCGCGCGCGGTTCTCGCGCTGGTCGAGGAACACGCCGGTCGAGAGGCCGTCGCCGAGGCGCACCTCGAGCGGCATGCCCCGCTCGACGATCGTGAAAGCGTCCGGGGCGGCGCTGCCGGCGAGCGGCCGCGCCGGCGCGACGTCGTCGGTGCGCGTGTCGGGGAGGCGGCTCGCGTCCTTGGGCCGGAACTTCACGTAGACCCCGCGGAGGCCCGCCGCGGTCGCGGCGTCGACGACGCGGTCGACGACGGCGCGTGGCAGGTCGTCGTAGATGGAGAGGACGCCATGCTCGCCGTACAAGTCGAGCGATATCCCGGGCAGCTCGTCGCCCTCGCCGTCGGCGATGCGCAGCGCGGTGGTGTCGCCGGCGGCGATCACGCCGTAGCGGCGGTGGGCAGCGCGCGTGATCCGGGCCGTGATCTCTTCGCCCGCGTCCGGCAGCGTCCAGCGCTCGCTCGCGAGGCCCTGCGCCAGGTCGTCGGGCAGCGGCGCCGAGAACGTGACCGCCTCACCGCTCGTCGGGTGGCTCAGCGCTAGCCGCGCGGCGTGGAGCAGCGGCCGGGGAGCCGGCGCACCCCCGTACAGGCGATCGCCGACGATCGGTGCGCCCAAGGTGGCGAGCTGCACCCGGAGCTGGTGCGTGCGCCCCGTCTCCGGCTCGAGCTCGACGAGCACCCGACCGCGCTTGCGCTCGAGCGCGCGGAGCCGCGTGACGGCGAGCTGCTCGCCGCGCCGGGCCGAGCCCTGACGCGGGCGCGCCTCGACGCGGTCGTCGCCCTGCCGCAGGTAGTGCTCGAGCGTCGCGCGATCGGGCACGCGCCCCGCGACCACGGCGAAGTACGTCTTCTGGACGGTCCGGCCCTCGAACTGGCGCGCCAATGCCGCGTTGGCGGCCTTGCGGCGCGCGAATAGCAGCACCCCCGACGTCTCACGATCGAGCCGCTGGTGGATGCCGAGGTAGGGGTCGTCTCCTCGAGCGGTCAGGGCGGCGCGCAGCCACGACGCGACGTCGTCGTGACGATCCTTTTCGGGGGCGTGGGTGGCGAGGCCCCACGGCTTGTCGATGACGATGATGTCATCGTCTCGATAGAGCACGCGCGAGCTCGGAAACTCGCGCCAGAGCCCCGCGAGAGCCGGCGCGCGGTCTGAGGGTTTCATGCCCCCCTCACCGCGTGAGGGGGGTGGGGGGGTGAAATGACAGCACCGATTTCATCGAGCGAATCGATGTTGCGTTACTTCACGATGTTCGTGCCGGGCGGGGGCGTGAAGGCGAACTCGCCCGCGTCGATCTTCTCGGGGAACTTCGCGTCGGAGAGCTCGAACCGGTTCCGGTTGCCCTGCGCGTCGAGGACGAGCACGCCCACGACGGCGCTCGGGCTCTTGGCCGCGAGCTTGGTCTTGTCGATGTAGAACTGAACCGACTCGTAGCCGGGCTGGGGGCTGCGGGGCTTGCCGAAGATGACGGGGCCGGGGTCGAACTTCACCTTCTCGTTGAACGTGAAGGAGAAGCTCTTGCGCACGCCCTCGCCCATGATGAACGAGAACGCCCCGGGGTACTCGGTGTTCTTCACCGGGTTTTCGAACATCTGCTCGTCCTCGGCCACGTAGACGCGCAGCGTCGTGCCGTCGGAGACGATGCGGTTCTTGTTGGGAGGGTCGTAGCGGAACGAGATCTTGTTCGGGCGTTCGACGTACACGATGCCCTT
>CALKVR010000005.1 GCA_938004815.1 uncultured Polyangiaceae bacterium
TCGCCTGCACGCTCGGATCGCCGCCGCGCAGCTCGCGCGCGACCGCCTCGCGAACGCGACCGCGGAGCTCGTTCTTGGCGGCGTCGTCTTCGCGGAGCACGCGCTCGGCGTGCGCCTCGAGGCTCTGGCGCATGCGGTCGTCGCGCATGACGAGCGGGGCCTGCCACACGTCGAGGTCGACGCTGAAGCTCGCGTGCTCGGCCTCGAGCTCGGGCGCGCACCCGAGGAACGCCGTCGCCTGGGCGAAGTCGACGTCACGGCTCGGCCGGCGCCGAAAGCGCGCCTCGCGGAGAGGAAAGTCGACCCCGGTGGATATACGGAAGCGCTGCACCGTGATGCCGAGCGTCCACTCGTCGAAGAACCAGTCCTCGCGGAGGGTGTCCTTCATCACGACGCGCGCCACCGTGTCCTCGACCACCAGCTCGAACGTGACCCCAGGACGGATGAGGCGGAAGTACCGCGCGAGCCGCGCCACGCCCTCGGCCATCGTCGGGCAGCTCGCGCTCAGGTAATCGACGATCGCGTACGTCCCGAGGGGGAGGCCCGCGCCGGCATGCAACGCGGAGAAGGGCGGGAGCGTGGTGTAGGCCTTCGCCCACGTCGTCCCGACCGCCGCTCGGCCGGCCGCGACGAGATCGTCGAACGACCCGTACCCGGCCGCCCGCCGCGCCTCGTCGAACGCCGCCCAGACGGTCTCGGCCGGTATTCCCGCCGCGGCGAACGCCCGAACGATGATGCGCGCGAACTGCTCGCCCACCGGAGGCTCGGGCGCCGGACCGCTCGACACGGGCGCCACGCTACCACGCCGTGCTACCGCCGCGGCGGCCGGGCAAGAAGGCGACGGGCTCACATCGGGGGCGGAGGCGGAACACAGGTCGACTGCCCCGCGCCGACGATCGTGAAGCCGACGCTCGGATCACGCACCGTGGAAGTGTCGGTGACCGGATCGTACTCCGTCGTCGTCGAAGGAATCCCCGCGCCGGGCGACGTGAACATGTAGAACTTGCCGGCGTAGCGCGAGAACGCCCACGCCTGGGTGCCGGAGAGCTCGGTGAACGTGTGGATCGGCGAGAGCCCGTAGCCAGGGAGCGCGACCTCGCCGAGCGCGGCGTTGCCGGCCGCGAAGTGAAACAGCTTCGCGTCGGGGCCACCCGTCAGCTCGGCCGCACCGACGAGCGCGCCGGTCTGCGAGACCTGGAAGGACGGGAGCGCGACGGTGGCGAGGCCGAACTGCGGGCTCACGATGTAGAGCGTCTCCGCCTCCGAATCGGGCGATGCGGCGGTGAACCCCATCCCGAGCTGATTGAAGACCTGGGCGTTCGGGTGCACGTAGGCGGTCGCCTGGCACGACGCGTCGCTCGTGCTCACCCGAAAGAGCTCACCGGTGTCGTAGAAGACGTAGGCGGTGGCGTCGCGGCTCACCGCCATCGACTGGGGCGCCCCCGGCGACGGGCAAGACAGCGGGCCGACGAGCTTGTACGCCGAGCTGCCGGGGACCGTCGGATCGAACGAGTAGAGCTCGTAGTCGACCGACACGACGTAGATGAGCTTCGCCTGCGCGAGGCAGTCGTCGAGGCTACCGCTCGACGTCGACCCCGTGCCGAAGCCGCTGCCGCTCGAGCCGGAGCCATTGGGGCCCGAGGCACCGGCGCCTTCGCCTCCGCCACCATCGCCGTCGCCGCCCGCCCCGCACGCCGAGCAGGCGGCGGCCAAAGCCAGCGAAGCTGCGAGCACCCAGCGATGTGCGAAGCGACCAACGAAGCCCATCAACGAATGATACGGCCGAGGGCGAGGGCCGCCTATCCTCCCGGCATGCCGAGAGCCCTGCTCGCTCTTGTTGCCCTCCTCCTGTGCCTCACCGGCGGGCGCCGCGCGCACGCCGACGTCCTCGACGAGGTGCGCGCGAAGGGCGTGCTCGTCTGGGGCGCCGATCAGGAGGGCGGCGGCCCCTACGTCTACCCGCGCGATGACGACCCCGACGAGGTCACCGGCTTCGAGGTCGAGCTCGCGGCGCTAGTCGCCAAAGAGCTCGGCGTCCGCGCGCAGTTCTTTCAGGGCAACTGGGACAAGCTCCCCGACCTCGCGCGGACGGGGCAGATCCACGTTGTGTTGAACGGCTACGAGCTCACGCCCGAGCGCGAGGCGGTGCTCGAGGCGACGAAGCCTTACTACGTCTACGGCCTCCAGCTCCTCGTCAAGAAGGGCTCGCCGCTCGACGGCTTCGATGCGCTGAAGCAAAAGGGCGACACCAAGGTCGGCGTCCTCGGAGGCTCGGCGGCCGAGGTCCTCGTCGGCGACAGGCTCGGCCCAAAGGCGGCCGTCAGCTACGACGGCAACACCGATGCCATGCGCGAAGTCGAGACGGGCAAGCTCGACGCCACCGTGCAAGACACGCCGATCGTCGCCTTCTACCTGCCTCGGTTCCCGGCACTCGTCGTGGCGGGCGAGACCACCGGCGAGGGGCTCTACGTGATGTACGCCAAGAAGGGCGAGCGCCGCCTCGTCGAGGCGATCGATCGCGCCCTCCTGAGCCTCTACACGAGCGGCGCCCTCGAGCAGCTGTACGCGAAGTACGGCCTCTGGAACCAACAGCAAAGAAAGCTCGGGGCCCTCTTGGGCGCGCCGCCGTCGCCTGGCCCCGCGCCGGCCGGGTCGGCCACGCCCGCCCCCGAACAGCCGTCCGCGGCCGCGCCACCTCCCATCCGCGCGAGCGAGCGGCTGCGCGGCTTCTCCGTGCTCACCACCTACGGCGGGACGCTCCTCGAGGCCGCCGGCATCACGATCTTGCTCTCGACGATATCGTTTCCGCGCGCGGTCGCCATCGGGCTCGCGGTCGCGCTCGGGCGCCTCTACGGGCCTGGGTGGCTCGCGCGCCTGCTCGCCGTCTACGTCGAGGTGCTGCGCGGCACGCCGCTGATGCTCCAGCTCTACTTTCTCTTCTTTTTCTTGCCCGAGCTCGGGGTGCGCTTGCCCGCCTACGCCACCGCCATCATCGGCCTCGCGGTGAACTACTCGGCGTACGAGAGCGAGATCTACCGCGCGGGCATACAGGCTATCCCCCACGGCCAGATGGAGGCGGCGCTGTCGCTGGGGATGAGCCGAACCCAAGCGATACGGCACGTCGTCGTGCCGCAAGCGACGCGCATCGTCATTCCGCCCGTGGTGAACGACTTCATCGCGCTCTTCAAGGACACCAGCGTCTGTTCGGTGGTGACGGTGGTCGAGCTCACCAAGCGCTACTCGATCCTCAACATGAGCACGCAGGCGACGATCGAGCTCACGATCATGACCGCGCTCCTCTACTTGATCATGAGCCTGCCCCTCGGCATTCTCTCGCGCAGGCTCGAAGCGCGCCTCGGCGTAAGGGCGATCACGGCATGAGCACCCCCGTCGTCGAAGTCGTCTCGCTGAAAAAGGCATTCGCAGGCGTGCGCGTGTTCGAGGACGTGACGCTCCGGGTGGGCAAGGGCGAGGTCGCGGCGCTCATCGGGCCCAGCGGCTGCGGCAAGTCGACGCTCCTCCGGTGCATCAACGGCCTCGAGACCTTCGACGAGGGTCAGATCCGTGTGGGCGAGCTGCGGGTGCCCGCACGCGTGCACCCGCGTCGTGACGCCGAACAGCTGCAGGCGCTCCGCCGAACGGTCGGTATGGTCTTTCAGGCGCTCCACCTGTTTCCCCATTGGGACGTGCTCCAAAACCTGACCGAGGCGCCCGTTCGCGTCCTCGGTGAGGCTCGTGAGCGCGCCGAGGCGCGCGCGCGGACGACGCTGGAGCAGGTCGGGCTGAAGGGCTTCGAGAAGCGGATGCCTCGCGAGCTCTCCGGCGGACAGCAGCAGCGCGTCGCCATCGCCCGCGCCCTCCAGATGCGCCCCGACGCGCTGCTCTTCGACGAGCCCACGAGCGCGCTCGATCCACGCGCCGCTTCCGACGTGCTGGCCGTCATGGTCGATCTCGCAAAAGAGGGTCAGACCATGATCGTCGTGACCCACGGGATGGGGTTCGCGCGCCGCGCGGCCACACAGGTGCACGTGCTCTCGCACGGCAAGATCGTCGAGAGCGGCACCCCCGACCGCGTGCTCGATCAGCCCGAGCACGAGACGACACGCGGCCTGCTCGACGCTTCGGCGTGAGGGCGGTCGCGGCTACTCCGCGTCGCTCGCCCGGCCGAAGTCGGCGGCGAGGCGCGCCTCGAGCTGCGGGCTCGGGTCCCCCGCCGAGAGCTCGATCAGCCGCCTGGTGAACGCGACGGCGGCGAGGGCATCCGCGATCGAGACCTCGCCCGTGCGCGCGCGCGCCAGGAGCGAGCACACGAAGCGGCGGCACGTCTCCGGACGGTCGGCGTAGATGGTGCAGCCGCCCGCGGCGCGATCGAAGCGCGAGCAAGGTTGCGCGAACGCGCTCCTCTCTTCATCGTAGACGACGACGAGCCCGCATCGAACGGCGCGCTCGACCTCGCCCTTCGCGAGCCGCCCCGCCGGGTAGAGCGTCCCGTCGCAGCAGAGCCCGCAGCTCCTGCAAATCGACGTGACGTCGTCTCCCCCGTCACGCACGGAGGGAGAGCGGGGGGGAGAGTCCACGGGGGACCACGTTACCAAGCGCGGAGGCGTCGCCCAGTCCGAGCGAGGCGTTCGGAGGAGAGTGAACAGTCACAGCAACACGGTAGTCTCGCGCTCATGCAACGGTCGTTGAAGTGCCCCAAGTGCAGCGGCGTTCGGATCTGGGTCATCGAGCGGTTCCGCGTGCCCTCCGAGACGGCGGAGGGCGCCGAGCTCTCGATCGTGCCGCACCAACAGGAGACGGCGCGGGGGTTCTTCGCGATTCCACGCCATTCGCCGCGCGGGCACTTCGATCTCTACGCCTGCGACGCGTGCGGCTTCGCCGAGCTCTACGCCCGGGGCCTCTCGACGCTGGAGCCAGACCCCGAGCGCGGCATCCGCCTGGTCGACGCGGGCGAGCCGGCGAAGGGCCCGTTTCGCTGACGCGGCTTCGACCCGCCGCGTCAGGCCGTTACGTCAGGGGCGAGTGACGCTCGCGAGCGGCTGCCGCTATCGCTTCTGCCGCCGTTTGCTACGATGCGCGGCCATGCGCCGCTTCACTCCGCTTCTCTGTCTGCTCGGGATGATCTCGCTGCCCTTTGCGTGCTCCGACGAGAGCACGCCGACGGACGACGACGACGGCGGCTCGAAGAAAAAGAAGAAGTCCGAGCCGACCTTCATCGGCGCGCCCGGCGTCACCGTGAAGCAGGTGGCGATGTACCAGAGCCTCAAGCGCCCGCTGATGATCGACGGTGCGGCGGGCCCCGCCGACGTCCCGCTGGTCGCCGGTCGTGAGGCCGTCATTCGCGTGTTCTACGAGACCGACGAGACGTACGACGGCAGCGAGCTCGTCGCGCGCCTCGAGATCGAGGGCGCCGAAGCGCCGCTCGAGGTAGCAGCCACACTGGCCGGCGCCTCGACCGAAGAGGACATCAACAGCACCGTCAACTTCGTCGTGCCCGGGGAGCTCGTCGGGCAGACGTTCTCGTACGCGGTGGGCCTGCTCGAAGAGGGCAAGACCGACGACGAGAACGCGGCCGCGCGCTGGCCGAGCGACGGCGGTTGGGACCCGGTGCCGGTCGAGGGGCCGCAGCAGAAGCTGCGCGTCATCCTCGCGCCGTTCCAATACAACTACGACGGCTCGGGGCGCGTCCCCGACATGTCACCCGAGGCGGTCGAGGCCTACCGCGTGCGCTTGCGGCAGATCTACCCGGTCTCCGACGTCGAGGTGTCGGTGCGCGCCGTCACGCCCTGGAGCCAGTACATCGGCCCGGACGGCACGGGCTGGCAGCAGGTCGGCCTTCGCCTCTACCAATTCAGGCAGCAGGACGGCACCGCCGACGACGTCTACTACTACGGCATCTTCAACCCGACGGGGTCGTTCAACCAGTACTGCGGCGGCGGCTGCCTGCTGGGGGTGACGCTCCTCAACAACGACCCCCCGGCGACCGGCTCGGTCGATCTCCGCCTCGCGCTGGGCATCGGCTTTCCGCAGTACGCCGCCGATACGATGGCGCACGAGCTCGGCCACTCGCACGGGCGCAACCACGCGCCGTGCGGCGGCCCCGACGGCATCGATCCGCAATACCCGCACCCCGGCGCCACGCTCGGCACTTGGGGCCTCGACTCGACGACGATGACGCTCATCCCACCGGACAGCGCCACCGACATCATGGGCTACTGCAACAAGCAGTGGGTGTCGGACTACACCTTCCGGGCGCTCCTCAACCGGGGCAAGAACGTGAACCTGCCCAAGTACCACTCGAACCGTTCGTCCGCGGTGGTGGTCGGCATCGACGGCGCCGGCACCGCGACGTGGGGCGGCGAGACGCAGGCGAGCGACGCCCTGGGCGGGCGAGCCGTCGCCGCCACGCTGGTGCGATCCAACGGTTCGCGCACGCCGGCCGCCGCTCGGTACTTCGCCTGGGATCACATGCCGGGCGGCATCGCGATCGTCCCGGGGGCGACCGACGGTGTGACCCAGGTCGAGGTCGAGGTCGACGGTCAAAGGCGGATCGCAGTCAGGTAGGGCGCGGCCGGACGCCCTTCCGGTCGCGCTGCACTTTGCTCGCACGGCAAAAACTCAGCTACGCTGAGAGTATGCTTCGCCGTGCCTCTGTCCTTCGTTCCGCTTTCTTGGTCGTACCCCTCGCCTCGGCCATCGCCCTCGCGTGCGCCGAGGGCAGCAACGCTCCTCTCGGCGGCGAGGGCGGCGACGGCGGGAGCGGCGGAACATCGGGCTCGACCTCCAAGTCGGGCTCCGCGTCGGGCTCCGGCTCCGGGTCGGGCTCTTCGAAGGCGTCGTCGAGCTCCCAAGCCTCGAGCGTGAGCGCGACGACCACGAGCTCGACCGTCGCGAGCACGGCGGTGTCGACCGCTGTCTCGTCGTCGAGCGGCGGCAGCTGCACCCACGACAGCTGCACCGTGGGGGCACCCCTCAGCCCGAGCTGCTCGCTCTGCGCCGATCTGGTCTGCAACGGCCTCGGCGACACCGCCTGCTGCACGGTCCAGTGGGA
>CALKVR010000006.1 GCA_938004815.1 uncultured Polyangiaceae bacterium
TCCGCTGCATCTTTTGCGGCTACTGCGTCGAGGCGTGCCCGTGCGACGCCATCCGCATGGACACCGGCCTGCACGCGGTGCCTTACGACTCGCGTGAGCAGTTCATCTACGAGCGCGAGCTCCTCATGGCCATGCGCGGCCGCGACGGCACGCGCCTGACGCGCAATCCGCGCCGCGAGCCGGGTGAGGCTGGCCACCCCGGGATCGATCGGGACCGGGCCCATTGACCTGTAACGATTCTTCGCTCGTGTGAGACGTATGGCTGCATTTTCACCCCCCCGGCCCCCCTCCCCTGCGGCGAGGGGGGTGAGCGCTTGTTGCTGCGCCGCAACCCTGTTCGTGTTTGCTTGCAGCGACTCCGAGCCCTCGGAGACGGGCGGCGGGGGCAGCGGCGGCGCGACCGCGTCGTCCTCGAGCTCGAAGAGCTCGTCCAGCGCGAGCAGCACCGCGTCTTCGTCGAGCAGCGCCTCGTCGACGGCGACGAGCTCGTCGAGCTCGGGGATGGGTGGCGGCTGGCCGACCTGCGACATGCAGCCCCCCGGCTCGACCGAAAAGACGCTGCCCCAGATCTGGGCCGAGAACCCGTCGGCCCCGACCGACGCCTGGGTGCCGGGCGTCTACGTGACAGCGGTGTCAGGCTCGGCGTGCACTGCCGGCAACTCTTGCCAGCTCTTCGTCCAGCAAGAGGAGACGTACGCGTCGCTCGCGGCCGCCACGCACCAGAGCCTGCGCGTCGCCATCCTGCCCAGCGTGGCCGAGCACTTCGAGGGCATCGCCGTCGGTGATCGGATCGACCTCTACGCCTTTGCCCTGCGCGACACGACCGACGGCCGGAACGAGCTCATCTTCCTCGTCACGCCGAACCTGCCGGGGTGCGCCGCCGTCGTCGGCGCCGGCGATCCGCAGCCGGTCACGGTGACGCTCGACCAGCTCACCCTGGCCGCCTACGAGACCGACATCGGGCCTGCGCTGGTGCGGGTCGACACCGTGAGCGGCAACCCCGCGCTGCCGAACGAGACGTTCGGCCTCTGGGACACCGGCGGCATGATCGGCGGCGACATCACCACCGTGACGAGCCTGAGCCCGTTCTTCTTGCCGGGCGGTGCGTTCACCGGCCTCACCCAGGGCATGATCACCGACTTCGAGGAGGTCGTCGGCGTCTTCGCCATCTACGCCCCCGACGCCGACCCGCTCATCAAGTACGAAGAGATCTACGTGCGGTCGGATCTCGAGTACCCCGCCCTCTGACGTTTCGTCGGCGCGATCGAGCGGGCCTGCTACTCCCAGCCCTTGGGCTTGGGCGGCACCAGCATCGCGCACCCGCCGCCCGGCGCGGCGAACGCGCTGAACGACGACTCGTAGGGGTAGGCGTATCCGAACATCATGCACATCTCGTTGTCGCCGACGCCCTCGACGATCGGCTTGTCGTGCGTGTTTTTCCACGAGCAAGAGAAGCGGAAACCATCGCCTGGCTGGATCACCACCGCGGGATCGAAGCTCGTGATGAGGCCGTCGGGGTTGTAGCCGGGCGAGTCGAGGATCGTCTCGCCGTCGAGCTCGCCGCCGATGAGGGTGGTCTTGAAGCTCGTCCCGAGGGCGTGCATGTGCGGCATCATGTCGACGATGTGCATCGGCTCGGCGGCGGCGACGGTGCAGTCGCTGCTGACGGTGAGCTCGCCGTTCGGCGGGATCTCGAACGCGGCGTAGCGCCAGATGAGCGGGCCGAGGAGCTCGGTCACCTTGGACTCGTCGATGGTGAACCACTCGTACTTTGGGCGGACCTCGATCGGCTCGGAGGTGACGTTCAGATAGTGCATGCGAAAGACGATCTCGGAGTCGTCGCCGATGGGAAAGCCCATCCCCTCGGGGAACGTGCGCCACTCGGTGCCCTCGAACTGCGTGCTCGATCCGAACAGCACCGAGCCGCCCGCGAGGATGTCGGTCGCCTCACCGCCGACGAGACCGCCGTCGTCGGGGCAGGGCCGCACGCCCTCGCCCGTCTTGGGGCGCGAGACGATGTTGCCGTGGTGCATGCCCTTGCCGACGGTCACTACGCCGCCGCCGACGACGCGCGATGGCCCGTTCAAGACGAGCGGCGCGATGATGCAGGGGAACCTCTCTTCGCCCGGCGGCACGACGATCGGATCGAGCTCGACCGAGAAGCCGCCGACGACGAACGCGGGCGGGCCCTGCTTGGGCTTGGAGCCGACCGGCGGAGAGGTGCCGCCGCCCGCGCCGGCGTCGTCGCTGTCGCCGCCGCCGCAGCCCACTAAAGCCAGGGCCAGGACCCCGAGAGAACGACCAACCATGAAACGAGGTTCTGCCAGACTGGAAGGGCGGCGAAAAGAGTGACCGAACGGTCACGACCTGACATCGCCTTACACGCCCGCCGCAGCGAGCTCAGAACATCTCGCACATGCCGGGCATGGGGCTGCGAAAGATCTCGTCGAGGGCGGCGGTAGCGTCGTCCGGCGCGTCGAGAAAGCCGAGCCGCCGCAAGCTCGTGGCCGAAAGGTACCCCGTGTAGAGCGGAGCCAGGGCCCGCACGTCGAGAACGGCGCGCCCGCGGCCGCCGCGGCCGACTTCGACGTCGTCGCCGTCGATGCACAGCGTCCAGCGCCCCGCGTTCTTCTCGACGATCTCGTCCCGCACGTCGAGCTCGACCTCGGTGTGAACCGACCGCGGGTAGCCGCGGGCCGAGAGAGCACGCTCGACGTCGGTCACCCGCACCATCCAGTCGAGGACGAGCTCCTGATCGTAGCGGTGCTCGCGCATCAGGCTGAGCACCGGCACCTCGGGCCCGGTGCGAAAGCTGACGTGCTCGGCGAGGCTGCGCTGATCGTAGAAGAAGCGCAGGATGGCGCGCAGCGCCCGAGGCGTGGCGCCCGCGAGATCGGTGAGCCGCACGTCGTGGTGAGGCGGGCCCGACTCGCCGTCCTCGGTCAGCATGTAGACGTAGCCCTCGAGCGCGTCGCCGGCGAAGAAGCCGAAGCCGCGGATCGTCTTGGCGAGCGGCGACCGCGCTCGGTCCCACATGTACCGGTTGCGGTCGAGGTAGCCGTGCTGCTCGCGCGCCGTCTCGGCGTAGAGCGCCTCGACGAGGGGCGCGTCCTCGTCGCCGAGCCGCCTCACCTCGATCTCGCGATCGCGCGCGCCGCCTGGATCCATCGCGAACGTGGGCACCCTGATCTCGAGGAGCTTACCCGCTCGCTCGTAGCCCGACCGGCGGTAGAGCGTCTGGGTCGCAGGATAGAGGGTGGAGAGCGCCACGCCCTGCTCGGCGATCTCGGCGATGGCGCGATCCATCAGCGTGCGCGCCTCACCGCTGCCCCGGCGCTCGAGGCCGACGCCCACGCCGGCGATTCCGACGGTGGGCACCCGCTTGCCGAGGAGAAAATGCGCCATCGGCAGCTCGAGGAGGCAGGCGACCGGACGCTTGCCGTCGTCGAGCACGCGCACGCTGTCGTGCCCGGCCCGCTCGAGCCACGGACCGATCCGGTCGATGGGCGTCGCGAACGCGGCCGCGAGGATCTCGTGGACGGCGGCGAGCTGCTCTTCGCGGAGCGGGCCGTAGGTCATGGCGCGGAGTTTACGCTAGCATCCGCGACCCATGAGCCTCCCTGGTCTCGGCTGGCGCCCCGATCCCCCCGACTTTCGCGATCTGACGTTCGAGTCGCACGAAGTACAGGGGATCCTCCGCATCTCGCCGCCATACAAGGC
>CALKVR010000007.1 GCA_938004815.1 uncultured Polyangiaceae bacterium
CCCTTCCACAAGCGGCGGCCGACGGCTTCTCGGTCGGGGTGATGCTGTGGGAGGCCGCCGTCGGCCGCCGCTTGTGGAAGGGCCTGAACGAGGTGCAAATCCTCCACCAGCTGCTCTCGGGCGAGATCCCGTCGCCTCGCTCGATGCGGCCCGACATCTCCTCCCACCTCGAGTCGATCATCATGCGTGCGCTCGCGATCGATCGCGAGAAGCGCCACGCGTCCTCTCAACAGCTCCAGCAAGAGCTCGAAGAGCTGATGGACTCGGGCAGCGAGCGCTCGACCCTCCGCGAGGTGGGTCGCCTCA
This sequence comes from uncultured Polyangiaceae bacterium, assembly GCA_938004815.1. GTDB lineage: Bacteria > Myxococcota_A > Polyangia > Polyangiales > Polyangiaceae > Xiheicaenibacterium. The sequence goes on from CALKVR010000007.1 coordinate 307, forward strand.
TCTCGGGCGCGTTCGACGAAGAGCGCAAGAAGCTCAAGACGATCATCGAGCAGCAGCTCGCCAAGTCGGCGATGCTCGCGACCGGGCTCTACCAGCAGGTGAACCTCCCCTCGATCGAGCAGCCGCCGCAGATGACCGGCGAGCTGCGCGCAGCGTTCCCGAACGCGGGGATCCCGAGCGTGGGGATGCCGGTGATGGGTGCGTCGGCATCGGGCAGCGGCCCGAGCGCGCACTCGCACCCGGGCGCGTCGCACCCGAGCTTCTCGATGGGCGGCGGGCACTCGCCGAGCGGGGGCTACCCGCAGCACGGGGGCATCGCGAACCCGCCGAGCATGGGCGGCAGCGGCCAATACGCGCTTTCGGGCCAGAACCTCGTCGTCCCTCCGCCGCCTGGGTCGCACCCCGGCGTGCCGTCGGTCCACGGCGCGATGAGCGGCAGCTACCCCGGGCACGATCACCAATCGAGCCCGTCGGTGACGACCGGGTCGATCGCGCGCGCGAGCGTCTCTCGCTCCGGCCCCCAGTCGGGCCTCGGCTCCCCGCGCGCCGAGCCAGGCAACCGCCGGCTCACGCTGATCGCGCTCGCGGTCGCCGCCGCCGCTGGCGGCCTCGCCGCCCTCCTCTACTTGAGCGTCGGTCGCCGCGACGGCGCCGAGACACCCGCGCCCGCCGCGAGCACCGCAGCCGCCGCGCCGCCCGCCGACGCGGCGCCGACCGCCACCGCGGTCGAGGCCGCGACGTCGGCTTCGTCCGAGCCCACCCCACGCATCGCCATCGACGTGAAGACGAAGCCCGCGACGGCAGAGATCTTCCTGGACGGCGAGAAGGTCGGCGACCCCGGCTCGGCGAGCCTCTCGATCCCCCAAGACGGCAAGGCGCACGAGCTCAAGGTCTCGGCCGCCGGCTACGCGTCCAAGACGTACAAGATCGAAGCAGACCAGGCGAAGGTCGACTGGAACGTCGACCTCGTGAAAGAGCGCGTGGTCGGCGGCGGGGTGAGCACCGGCCAGACGTCGCAGACGACCAAGCCGCCCGACAACGACGGCAAGCGCTGCGCGAAGAAGGGCAAGACCGGCCGCTGCGTCGACGCGGACTACCCCGGCGGGCAGTAGCTTCTGTTGGCGGTAGTTTCGGCGACGTGAATTGTCCTCTTTGGTGGTGTGGCTGGTAGCCTACGAGCCATGCAGCGCTCGAAGCTCTGCCGCATCCTCGCTCTCCTCACGATCGGCGGCGCCATCCCGTGGGCGATCCCCGCCCAGGATGCGCACGCGCAGCCGGGCGCCTGCAGCCGCGACGACGCGAAGTCCCGCTACCTGAAGGGCGTCGAGCTGTTCGAAGAGGGCGACTACCAAGCGGCCCTCATCGAGTTCAAACGCTCCTACGAGTGCGTGCCCAACTTCAACGTCCTCTACAACATCGGCCAGGTCTACTTTCAGCTCCAGGACTACGCGAACGGGCTGAAGACGCTGCAGCAGTACCTCGATGACGGCGGCAAGCGCATCCCCCAGTCGCGGCGGTCCGAGGTCGAGCGCGACGTCGAGAAGCTCCGCGCGCGGGTCGCGACGGTGACCATCAAGGTGAGCCAGCCCGGCGCCGATATCCTGGTCGACGATGTCAAGGTCGGCCAGAGCCCGATGAGCGGGCCAATCGTCGTCAGCGCCGGCAAGCGCAAGTTCGACGCGACCAAAGAGGGCTTCCGGTCGACGCCCCGAACCGAAGAGATCGCCGGGCAAGAGACGCGTGAGATCGTGATCGACATGCAAGCGTCGACGACCGTCATCAACGTCGGCGGCGGCGACGGCGGCACCGGCGGCGGCACCGGCGGCGAGGGCGGCGGCACGCCCCCGCCGCCCGAAGATCCGGTCCCGGTCCTGCCGATCGTCTTCTGGAGCCTCACCGGCGCCTTCGTCGTGGGCACCGCCGTCACGGGCGGCCTCGCTCTCGGCGCAGACTCCGACCTCCAGGAGATGAAGCGCACGCCGAACACGCCCATCGAGGACATCGAGAGCGCGGCGTCGAAGTCGCGCGGGCTCGCGATCGCCAGCGACGTCCTCCTCGGCGTGTCGATCGTCTCGGCCG
>CALKVR010000008.1 GCA_938004815.1 uncultured Polyangiaceae bacterium
AGGGTGAGGTGGGCGGCGACGCCGCGCCGCGAGCCGTCGGCCATCTCGACGCCGTAGAGACCGACCGCACCGGCGGCCTTGGGCACCTTGGTCGTGCCCGTCACCGCGATCTTGCCGCCAAGTGTGCCCGGGGCCCCGGCGAGGTTCTCGCGCAGCTTGGCGAGAGACGAGAGCGGCCTCTCCGGGATCTCGAGGGCGAGATCGAGCGGCGCCTCGAAGCCGGGCTGCTTGACGCGGGCGAGGAGGCCGTCACCACCGAGGCCGACGTCGCCGCCGAGCTTCACCAGATCGCTCCCGTCGGTCGAGACCGCTGCCGCGACCGTCGTCTTGTCGGCGAGCACGGCCACGCGCACCGTCGCGTCGAAGGGCCCCTTGCCCCCGGGTTTGATGCCGCGGGCGTCGACCGCGACGTCGGCCGCGATGTCTTTGCGGTTGCCCTTCACGTTCAGGGCGAGGCCGACCGTGCCGCCGAGCGCGCGGACCCTTTCGAGCCGGGGCGCCTTGGGCAGGGCCTCGAGGGGGAGGGGGCCGACCCTGACGCGCGCGTCGTAGCTCATGCGCGCGGCGCCACCGAGGAGCGGTGAGACGGGGAACTTGGCGCTGCCATCGATCGCCACCGCCGGCTCCGGAGCCTCGTCGAGCGAGACGGTGAGCTTGGCGTCGGCCTTCGTGCCGCCCGCCGGATCCTTGTCCAACCGTGCCACGAGCTTGAGCGCCTGCTTGGAGTCCTCGGTCACCACGCGGGCGAGCGACAGATCGAGATCCACCGTGCCGCGCGGATCGGCCACCGTGCCGTCGAACGTGGCGTGAAGCGCAATCTCGCCGTTGGGCTTCTCGAGAACGGGGGCGAGGATCGCGAGAGGCGAGAGCGGCTCGAGCGGCATGAACGGCGTGTAGCCGGCCAGGTTCATGAGCGTTCGGCGGGGGATGTCGACCTCGGCCTGGATGCGGCCGCCGGGAGCGAGGCCCTTCTTCTCCCCGTCGAGCGAGAGGGGGAGCTTGACCTTGGCGCTGAGGAGCGTGTCGTCGAGGAAGTCGAGCGAGGTGAGCCTCAGGTCGGCGTTGGCGGCGTGCTTGTTCACGTCGGCGTCGACGCGTAGCGCCATGCGAGGCAGCTTCTTGCCCTCGATCGTCTCGCGGATCGTCTTGCCGGAGACGCGGAGCTTCGCTCTCGGGTCCTCGAGCGTGCCGGTGGCGTGGAGATCGACGTCGATCGTCGCGTCGAAGCCCTTCGGCATCTTGCGCCCGCGGAGCGCGAGGACGCGGGAGAGCAGCACGCCGGTGAGGCGGACGCGCGCGTCGAGAGACTCGACCGTCACGGGCTTCTCGCCCTTGTCTTTGTCGCCGCGGAGAACGGTCGCGTCGATGTCGAGCGCGAGCCCCGCGCCGAGCGCGCGCAGGCTCTTTGCCTCGGCGGTGATGCGCAGCCGCCCGTCGAGGCGGCCCTTCAGCCCGACCTCGAGATCGTCCTTGGGCAGGGTGAGGGCGCCCTTCGGGATCTTCGTCGACAAGTAGATGCCGGCTGGCCCCATCCGAGCGAGGGCGGCGTCGACGTCGCCGTCGAGGCGGAGCCTCATGTCGACCTCTTTGGAGCCGGGCGTGATCGAGCCGGCGAGGCTCACGTGTTGGTCGATCGCGTGGACGTCGAGCGCCTTCACGTCGACCTTGCCGCCGGACATCACCGCGAGCGCCCCGATGCTGTCGATATCCACGCCGCGGACGCGGGCGTTCTTGCCGTCGATCCGCACCTCGGCGTCGAGCGAGGCGAGCTCCTTGCCCTTGCCCTTCGCCTCGATCGTGAGCGCCTCGAGGCTGGCCGGCGGGACGCTCACGCCCGAGCCGAGGAGCTTGGACGTCTCGACGTTCTTTACCGTCGTCTTGAGCTCGAACGCCGGCCGAGGCTCGGTGGCGCCGGTGATCTTGCCGTCGACGTCGATCTCGGCCGAGCCGGCGGCGATGTGCGCCCTCACCGTGGTCGTGTCGCCGGAGCCCCCGACGTGAACGTCGACGTCGACGTCGGTCTGGAGGAGCTCTTTGCCGAGCAGCGCGTTCACCTCTTTGGCGACGACACGCAAGCCGAGGACCTCGGCGGCGGGGACACCCGCGAGCTTGCCCTCGGCCATCGGGACGCGCGCCTCGATCGCGGCGAGGGTGAGGAGACCGAGCGCAAGCTGCTCGAGCTCGGCGCCGATCTCGCCCTCGCCCAGCTCGATCGCGAGGCCGCCGAGCTCGACGGGGATCGTGCGGTCGATGTTCCGCGGCTTCACCCGGAGCGCGACCTCGGCCGAGAGAGGCAGGAGCTCGACCTTGCCCTTGCCGCCGTCGATGTCGACCCGCAGGCCCGTCTGGAGGCCCGTCACCCCGACCGAGAGGCCGCTCGCGGGCTTGTCGATCGCGACGTTGGCGGCGAGGCGCGAGAGATCGACCTTGTACGTCTTGATGGCGCTGCGCGCGAGGACGGCGCCCTCTACCTCGACGCCCGAGACCGCGATCTTGGTGCCGTCCGGCGAGACGATCTCGACGTCGACGCCCGAGATGTCGACCTTGTCGATCTGGACGCCCTTCTTGAGCTCGATCGGCTGAAAGAGCCCGCGGAAGTTGTTGCCCCCCTCGAGGTCTTTCACGACCGAGACGTTCACGCCCTCGAGCTCGAGCGCCTCGAGAGGGATGGGGCCATCGCCGCCGAGCCGGCTCCACGCGGGCGCCACGCGCAGCCGCCCTATCGCGACTGCTTTCTGGCCGGACGCGTCCTCGATCTCGACGTCGCGGAGCTCGAGGTCGCCGAAGAGCGCGAAGCGGAGCGAGCCGATCTTGAAGTGTCCGCCGTTCATCTTGGCGCCGACGCGCGACTCCACCGCCGCACGGATACGCTCCTGCCCCGAGTCGGTGTGGATGTACGCGATCACGATCGCGAGCAAGAGCACCGGGACCAGCACCACGAACGCCAGCGCGCGCAGGATGCGCACCGGCCACGAGCGCTTCTTCTTCGGTTTCGCGGCCTTCTCTTTTGCTTCGCTCATCAGAAGGCCTCGCCCAAGCGGAAGAATACGTGAATCGGGGCGTCATCGATGCCCTGGATCGCGCTCTCGGCGAGGATCCGATACGCCACGTCGATCGCCAAGGGCAGGTACCAGAGCCGGAGGCGAGCCCCCACGCCCGCCGCCAGCCAGACGCCTTGGGCGAAGGGGTTCTCGTCGCCCGACACGCCGCCGAAATCGGCGAACACCACGCCGCCGTAGGGGACGCGGGGTGGCAAGAGACGAAGCTCGGCGCTCGTCTCGACGAGGCTCTTTCCGCCCACCGCGATGTCGGTGCAGAAGGTGTCGAAGCAGCGCGCGATCGTCGGCGAGAAGAGCTGCCTCCCGTAGCCGCGAAAGCCGTGCGAGCCGCCGCCGAAGAGGCGCGCGCCGAGCGGCACACCCTCGTCGTCCTCGAGAAAGACCCAGTCGCCCGACGCGCGCAGACCCACGCTCACGGGCGCCGCGAGGGGGATGAAGACGCGGGCGTCGGGCGCGAGATCGAGGTAGCGGTGCGTCGCGATCGGATCGCCCGGCGAGAGCTTGGAGCGGAGGCCGAGGAGCACGCCCCGCATCGCCTCGACCGGCTCGTCGCGCGTGTCCCACACGATCGCCGCCTCGAGCTCGGGGCCGTACGCGTCATCACGCGAGGGGAGCGAGAGCGCTTCTCGTTCGGCGGCCGAGAACGGTCCGAAGCCGAGCGCCCGCGACCACATCGCGTAGAGGTCGACGTCGAACACGAAGCCCTTGGCGATCGTCGTGCGCACCCCGGGCCCGGTGCGGAGCGTGTGGAGGTACGCGCTCGGAAACAGCCCGCCCTCGTACTGGGCGGTCGTGCGCAGATCACCGAGCCGGCCGAGGGCGCCCGCGTGGACGGTGCGGATGGTCGCGTCGCCGCAGAGGCCGGCTGGGTCCTCGGCGGGGGTGCCGAAGAGCCAGCCGTAGCCGAGGCCGCCCTCCAGCACGAGGTGGCCCATCGGGCCGAGCACGTCGCGGAACGTGAAGCGGCTCGAGAGGTAGGTGTCGGCGCGGGCGGGGTCGACCTCGACGCCCGCGCGCAGGCGGATGTTCACGCGAGGCGCTTCGACGACGTGGATCGTCACGTTGACGCCGGGCGGGAGCGCGCGGGGCACGAGGTTGCCCTCGGCGTCGATCTGTTCGGGGCGCAGCTCGCCGCCGGTGTCGGGCGCCGTGCCGGGCGCGATGAACTTCGTGTCGGTGTCGACGCGCACGAACGCCTCGGCGAACGAGCCGGTGTCCATCAGATCGCGGACGACGCTCTCGCGGAGCGTCTCTTTGTAGGGGGCGCCGATCTCGAGGCCGCTCCGCTCGACGATCGCTTCGGCCGGCACCCGCGCGTTGCCCTCGACGCGCACGCTGGCGATCGTCGTCTCGGGGCCGGCGTCGACGAAGTACCGGACGTGGACGCGCTTGTCGCCCTTGTCGACCCAGAACCGCGAGTAGACGTTGGCGTGGCCGAACCCCTCGGCCTTCAGGTGCTCCTGCATGTCGATGCGCACCTTGCGGAACGCCTCGAGATCGATCGCGTCGTCGTCGGTCTCGAAGGGCACCAGGTCGCGGAGCTCGTCCAGCCGCGCCGGCGGGGCCGATGTGATCTCGAGGGAGCCGACGCGGTAGCGCCCGTTCTCGCGGACCTTGAACGTGATCGAAGCCTTGCCGGACGCGTCGTCGAACGTCGTCTCGGCCGCCGAGACCTCGACGTCGAAATAGCCGTGCTGCTGCCAGAAAGCCTCGATGCGCCGCCTGTCCTCGGCCTCGCGGAACGGGCTCCAGGTGCGCGGCGTGATGAGGAACGTCCCGGGGCGCATCCCGAGGCGCTCGAAGAGCGCGCCGTGCGAGAGGGAGAGCGGCTCGTCGGGGTCGGCGGGCTCGATCGCCACCGATTCGACGTGGATGTCGGTCTCGCCCGGCACCTTGGGCACGCGCTCCTGGCACCCCCCCGCCGCCGCGAGCACGAGCAGCACGACGAGCGCACCGACGTGGCGAAGAAAGCGGTGGAGCGGTACCCGGCAGCGGTGTACCCGGCAGAACGGCATGGAGGGCGGAGCATACGCCCGCCCGACCCGTCAGGTCAGCTCGCTGCTTTGGCGGTGCGGACGCGCGCGACGATCTCTTTGACCATCGAGTCGACGGTCACGCGGCCGAGGCTCTTCTTGAGCGACTCTTCGGCCCGGCCGAACACCTCTTCGAGGTAGCCCGCGAGCGTGGGCCCCACCGCGCACCGAGGATTGGGCCCGGACGGGTAGCCCCCGAACAGATCTTCGCCCTCTTCGATCGCCTCGTACGCGTCGCGGAGGGTGATCGCGGTGGCGGTGCGGGCTAGGGTGACGCCGCCGCCCACGCCCCGCTTCGTCTCGACCAGGCCGGCGCGGCGCAGATCACCGAGGACGCGGCGGACCACCACCGGGTTCGTGTTGATGCTGTTGGCGAGCTCTTCGCTCGTCACCGGCTCGCCGCGATCTCGCATCGACCACGCGAGCATCCCCAGGATGTGAACGGCCAGCGTGAAACGGCACGTCATCGCAGACGCCTCGGCATCGGAGGGAATGGTGACCCGTATCGAGGCGCCGGTCGAGCGCGCTTTTGCGCCGGCCGGGCGACCGGGGAGACCCGGAGCCGGACTGTCGTAGGACGCGAGGCCATGAACATGCGCGTTGCCGGCTCG
>CALKVR010000009.1 GCA_938004815.1 uncultured Polyangiaceae bacterium
ACCTCAACGAGCAGGGGAGCGAGTACATCGCGACCGCCATCGACTCCCAGACGGGCGCCAAGGGGGGCGACATCCCCTTCGACGAGAGCCTCGCCGCGGCCGGCAAGACCGTCGGCGCGGCGCTCGGGGTCGCCGAGACGCGGCTCGATCAGATGATCACGGGCGGCAAGGTCGTGAAATCGATCCTGGCCTGAGCTGATACGCTGGGCCGAGCCCGCGTGTCTCGCAGCCTCACTTCTCTCCTTCCGCTCGTCGTCGTCGCCGCCGCCTGCTCGCTCGAAGGGCTCGCGGACGGCAGCGGCGCGGGCGGCCTGGGCGGCGCCGCCGCGAGCTCGTCCAGCTCGAGCGGCGGGAGCGACGGCGTGGGCGGCGTGGGGGGCGCCGGCGGTGCCCCCACGAGCGCGTTCACCTGGCTCGCGACCATCGGCAACGAGCTCGTGCAGGGGACGAGCCCGTACGCGACCGACGCGGGCAGCGGTTCGACCCTGCGCATGAGCGTGCCCGGGCCTAGCGGCGAGGTCTGGGTCGCGGTCGCGACCAAGGGCGCGCTGGATCCGGACGGGGCAGGGCCGCTGCCCTCGCGCGGGTCGACCGACTCGGCGAACCTCTTCGTCTTGGAGATCGCGCCGGGCGGGGCGGTCACGGCCTTCGGCGCCCTCGAGGGCGACCTGGAGAGCATCGAGGAGCCTCTCTCGGTCGGCGCGGTGGTCCGCGTCGCGGGCGATGCCGTCGCGGTGGTCGGCACCTTCAGGGCTGGCACGCTCGATCTCGGCGCCATCGGGCAGCTCACCAACACGAGCCAATCGCAAGACGACGGCTTCGTGGTCCGGTTCGACGCGGCGGCGGTGCCGACGCACGCACGCCAGCTGGGCGGGGGCAACGTCCAGACGGCGCGCGCCGCGACCGTCCACGAGGGCGCCCTCTTGGTCGCAGGCAAGCTCAAGCGGGTGCTCGCGGTCACCGACCCCGATGGCGTCGCCGACGCCGCGTGCGCGTTCTCTCAGAACATGGAGGAGTTCGAGCGGGTGCTCGTGGCCGCGCTCGATCCGGCGGACCTGAAGTGCACCCACCGGGTGCTTTTCGCCGCCACCGACGTCAACGCGGCCCAGCAGGCGTGGGCGATCGCCGCCGATGCGTCCGGCGTGTACGTGGCGGGCAGCTACACGCGGCAGCTCATCGCCGATCCGCTGCCGAGCATGCCGGCGTCTGCCAGCGAGGACGGCTTCATCGTCGCGCTCGACCCGGACCTGACGCCGGCTACGACGCGCTGGGTCGCCCGCGCGACGAGCAACCGCAACTCGGGCGTCGACGCGCTGCGCGCGGCCGCGCTCTCGGGCGGTCGGCTCTGGGTCGGCGGGTACCTCGATCGCGGGACCACCGCGGTGATGAGCGCCGAGCCGTCGATCGAGACGCTCGATGCCGTGGCCGACAACGACTGCATCCTGACCCTTCCAGACGTTCGAGACGGGCTCGTGGGCGCCCTCGATCCCCAGGACGGCACATGCCTCGGCGCGGCGCTGCTCGGTACGGCGCAGGGCGACGAGGTCCGCGGCCTGGCCCCGTCTCCGGGGGGCGTGGTCGCGACCGGCTTCACGACCGCGGGGGTGATGGAGCTCGATGCCTCCCTCGCGGGCGGGTCCCGCGATGGGTTCGCCGCGTTTCTGTCCATCGGCACCGGCGCCGAGATCGACGGAGGGTGGGTGCTCGGGGGCGTCTCGTGGGACTACCTCGACGCCGCTCAAGTCACGGGCAGCGAGGTGGTCCTCGCTGGCACGTTCGATGCGTCGTTCGACTTTCTCACCGGCGGCGCAGATTTCTGGATCGGATCGAGGCCGGTGCCGTGACGGCGCGGGCCGGGAACCGAATCGCCTCCACGAACGTCTCAATTCCTGCGATGGACGACGCCCGACCGGCGCTGAACGTGCGATGGCGCCCCTGGGTCGCGGGCGGCGCGGGGGCGGTCGGCTCGTCGCTGCTCCTCACCGAGCTCGACGGCACCCTCGCCGTGCTGATCCCCATCGTCGCGTTGGTCCTGGCCGCCGTCGCCGCGCACGCCAACCATATGGGCGCACAGCTTTACGCCCGCGCGGCCTGGTGGTCGAACCTGCTCCTCGGGCTCTTCGTCGCCGTCGTCGGCAGTCGCAGGGAGGCGCCCGAGGGCGTGCTGTTGGTGTGGGGCTGCGGGGTCGCGCTCCTCGCCGCCGACCGGCGCGACCTCAGCCTTGCCGCCGTGCGGGGCAGGTACAGCCCCGTCGCCTACCGAGGGACGCTGCAACTTCTGATGGTGTTCGCGCTCGCCGACACGTTGACGCTGCTCCTGCTCGGCTCGCTGACCTGGGGTGATTCGGAGTGCCGGGTCTTCTTCGCTGCCGCGGCCGCGCTCATGGCGGGCTTCTTCGGCCTCTACCGGCTCTCGGCGTGGGGGTTCGCGCTGACGATGGGCACCTCGGCGGTGCTCGGCCTCCTCCTGATCTTCACTCGCTTCGTTCGCGACGACGAGATGGTGACTGCGCTCGCGGTCCTATGCGTGCTGCAGCTCGTCGCGCCGCTGCCGATGATCGCATCGATGGTCACCGGTCGTCGCTTGCCGTCGCTGCCGGCGCCGGTCTCGGGCGTGGTCCGGTCCGGCATCGTGATCCTGATCGTGCTCGGCGCGTCGGTCGTCGGGCTCTGGCGCTGAGCTCGGCACTCAGAGCGGCAGCCCTGCGAGATAGAAATAGGTGCCCGCGCAGGCGACGAGCGCGGCGACGCCCGCGCCGAGGGCCGACAGCGCGATCGCGCCGGTGCGCTTGCGCGCGTGCGCGACCGCGTCGGGGCGCCGCGTCGACGGCGCGACCATGTACGACGGCGGCGAGCTCATCACGATCGTTCCGGTGTGCGCCCACATCGACGGCGGGGTGGACGGCCTCGACGTCGGGGCGGGCGGGCGGAGCCAGGCGGCAATCTGGATTTCGCCGGCGCAAGCGCCCGTGCGCGCCAGCACCGCCGCGAACCGCGCGAACGAATCGAAGCGCGCGTCGGGATCGGCGTGGCACGCGCGCGCGATCGTCTCGACGAGGACGACATCGACGTCGACGCGGGCCGCGTCGAGACGCCCCCGGGCCGGAGGCTCGAGGCCGCACGCGAGCAGCGCGTGCAGCACGGCGCCGACCTCGTGGATGTCTGCCGCCTTGCCGAGGCGGGCCCACTCCGCGCGATCGATCGACACGCGGCCGTGACGGTCGAGCAAGAACGCGTCGAGACGCGGGGCCGAGGCGGGCCGAGGACCGGTGAGGTCGAGCCGCGTGATGCTGCTCTCGCCCGCCCAGGCGTAGACGTCGTGAAGCGCGCCGAGGAGCTGGAGGACGATCCCTCGGGCGACCGTAGCCGGGATCGTTCGTCCCTCTGCGCCGCACCGGGCGACGACGCTGGCCAGGGTTTCGTAGCCAGCCGCGTCGGCCGCGGACCCGAGGAGAGGAAAGAGCGCCGTGCCCACGTCGATCCCTACCGCACCACGATCGCGTCCTTTGTGTGCCGGAGCGCTTGGGGCGTTTTCGAGCTCAGAACGTGCCGCCGAGGCCTATCCCCCAGAGGCCGGTACGGCCGGGCGCGGGCGCCGCCGCGGGCGGCGAGAGGGTGAGGCCCAGCCATATCGTCGCCCCCACCAGCGCGGCGCCGCCGGCGCCGGCGACGATGCCCCCCGCCGTCCACAGGTTCTCGACCATGTCGACGCGGTCGGGCGCGCACCGGGGCGCGCAGCTCGAGCGCATGGCCGACACGTCGACATGCCCGGCGATCGCCAGCGCCGCGGCGACGGTGAGGGCGACGAGGCCGCCGGTGCCGAGGGCGATCGGGCCGGCGAGGTTGGGCTCCCGGGCGGGCGCGGTGCCGGCGCGGTCGAGCGTGATGACGCGAGACGCTCGTGCGCCCGGGGCGAGCGCGATGGCCTCGGTGCGCGGCGCGTACCCATCGCTCTCTGCCCGCAGCTCGTGCCTGCCCGGATCGAGCTCGATCGGCGCGCCGGCTCGTCGCTCCACTCCATCGACGAACACGCGCGCCCCCACGAGCGGCCGGCTCTCGGGGCCGATCACGCGCACGCTGAGCTCGGTGAGCTGCCCGCCGATCTCGTCGAGCCAATTCTTGCAATCGCCAGCCAGGGCGGCAGGGCACGCGCCCAGACAGAGCCGGAGCTCGGCCTTGCTCCGCACGAGCTCGCCCGACTTGCGCGCAGCCTGCGCGCCCTCGTACGACGAGACGCACGCATCGCCCGGATCGGCGAACGCAGCAGAAGGAGACAGAGACGTGAGGCCGACCAGGCTGCCGAGCGCGACCCTCAGAAGCACGCGCGCTTGACGCGCCGGATCCCCTGCGCGTCGATGAAATAGGGCGGGTCGCATGGTCGAGGTGCCGTGGCCGGCGCCGACGAGGCCTCGGCCGAGGTCGCCGTCTTGGCCGGGCGCATCCTATCGACGTTCGGAGCCGAAGACGACGCCTCGGCGGGGGCTTCGTCGGGGGGCGGCGCTGCGGTCTCCTCGGGCTGCGGTGGATCCGCAGGGAGCAGCGCCGCGGATGGCGCTTCGCCCGACGCCGTGGCTGAGCCGGGGAGCGGGGGCGCGGCTGCGGTCTGCCGAAGGACGAACCAAGTCCCCGCGACGCCGGCTCCGGCGGCGGTCAGGATCGCGATAAAAAAACCGATCGCGGCGGTCGCAGGGAGCCGCCGAGCGGGGAGGGGGCCGGGGCTCGTGATGGTGTGCGTTCCGCGTGGCGCGGCGTGGATCGGCGCCACCGGGGGACGCAGCGACGGGGGCGGCGCCGGGACCGAGCGCGGAGCCGACGAGCTCGAGGGGTCGGGCGGCGGGATGACGGCGCCCCGCGAGCTCGGGGCCGCGCCCCGATCGAGGCGCGCCGCTACCGCGCGGCGAGAGGCGAGGACTGGGGCCGCGTAGTGCTCGACGAAGTCGCCGACCTGACGCTGGGGCGCCACCGCGATCGAGCGCTCGAGCGCGGCCGCCATGTCTTCGGCCGACGCGAACCGCTCGGCCGGTTCTCGGCGGAGCGCGCGGTGCACCGTCTCGGCGAGGGGCGCGGGGACCCAGGGCGCCACGTCCTCGAGCCGCGGGATCGCGCCCGTCATGACGCGCGCATAGAGCGCGCCCTCGTTGGCGACGTCGTAGGCACGCCTGCCCGCGCAGAGCTCCCAGAGGACGACGCCCGCCGCGTAGATGTCGGTCGCGCGCGTCACCTCGTCACGCGACAGTTGCTCGGGCGCCATGTAGGCGGGCTTACCCTTCACCTGGCCGGCCCGCGTGTGCGAGAGACGGACGTTCGCCAACGCGACGCCGAAGTCGACCACACGCGGGATACCGTCGGCGCCGATGAGGACGTTCTGCGGTGAGACGTCGCGATGGACGATCCCGAGCGGGGCGCCGTCGGGGCCGCGGGCCTCGTGTGCGGCGTGGAGGCCACGGCAGAGGCCCGCCCCGATGCTCGCCGCGACCTCCAGCGGGGCCCGCTCTCCAGAGGCGCGGAGCGCAGCCCAGAGCCCCGCCAGCGACTCGCCGTCGACGTACTGCATCACGATGAACGTCTCGGCGCCCTCGCGCACGACGTCGAGGGTCTCGACGACGTTCGGGTGTCGCACGCGCGCGGCGAGCCGCGCTTCGTCGAGGAACATCCGCACGAACTCGGGCTCTGCCGCGTATTGCGGCAAGAGGCGCTTGATGGCCACCACCCGCGAGAACTCCACCGCGCCCGTCTGGTGGCCCAGGTAGATCGTGGCCATCCCGCCGGACGCGATGGGCTCCTCGAGCGCGTAACGTCCGAAGACGAGGGCGGCGCCGCTGGAGGCCATGGCCCACGTTACCAGCTTGGAGGGGCTGCGAGGCTCTTGTGCTTGTTGGGGTTTGTGCTGCTATCCCCCAGCCCCCTCACCGGCGGTGAGGGGGGAGCAACCATGCGTGATACCGGCCCCCGATCCCCTGGAACGTTGACCGACGTTCGTCCCGACGTCGTCGAGCTGCCCGACGTGCGGCTCCTGGTCACCCCCGCGCGCGGCAAGAAGCTCGAGGTGCCGGTCGGGGTGACGCCGATCGTGGTCGGCTCTGATCCTGACTGTGATGTCATCGTCGACGACCCACGTGTCTCACGCAAGCACTGCGAGGTGCGCCGCGACGGCCGCGCCGTCGTGATCCGCGACCTGGGCAGCAAGAACGGCACGTTCGTCGAGAAGGTCCCGATCCGGGAGGCGTATCTCGAGCGCAAGCTCGTGGTCACCATCGGGGGCGCGCGCCTCGCCCTCGAGGCGGGCAAGGGCTCGGCTCGCCTCGAGCTCTCGCGCGGCGTCAGCTTCGGCCAGGCCCTCGGGGCCAGCGTGGCGATGCGGGCGCTGTTCGCCAACCTCGAGCGCGCCGCTCAGACCGACGAGACGATCGTGCTCCTGGGCGAGTCGGGCACCGGCAAAGAGCTCCTGGCCCGGGGCATTCACGACGTGTCCCGTCGCCGGTCGGGGCCGTTCGCCGTCTTCGACTGCAGCGCGGTGGCCCCTACGCTCCTCGAGGCCGAGCTCTTCGGCTACGTGAAGGGCGCCTTCACCGGCGCGGTGCAGGCGCACGCCGGCGTCTTCGAGCAGGCGCACGGCGGCACCCTGTTCATCGACGAGCTCGGCGAGCTACCGTCGGAGCTCCAGCCCAAGCTTCTGCGTGCGATCGAGGCGCGGCAGGTCAGGCGGATCGGCGCGACGGACTGGTTCCACGTCGACGTCCGGATCGTGGCGGCGACCCACCGCGATCTGCGCGCGCGCGTCGCGGCCAAGCAGTTCCGTGAAGACCTCTACTATCGGCTCGCCGTCGTCGAGG
>CALKVR010000010.1 GCA_938004815.1 uncultured Polyangiaceae bacterium
CGCGACGCCAAGGAGCTGGGGGTGATCGCGATGCGGCCGGTCGTGCCGGGCTCGGATGACGCGAAGCGCGTAGAGGCCGAGCACGAGCGGCTACGCGGCGGCGGCGAGCCCGTCGAGGACGTCGACTGCACCGGCCGAGCGAGCCCCAGGTAGCCGCTACTTGGTCGACTTGCCGCCGACGAACTGCGTCGTCGAGACGAGCAAGCCGTGGTCGTACTCTTCCACGACGTAGTTCGCTTTCCAGTCGTGGGTGGCCATTCGCGCCTGGGTGTCGAACGCGGAGCTCTCGTCGAACCAGAACGTCCATTTGCCCTGGCGCCGCCCGTCGAGGTGCTGTCCCTCGATGAGCTTCTGACCGTGCACCCAGTACAGCCAACGCCCGTCCGGAACCCCGGCCTTGTACTCGGTCATCGTGCCGGCGACGGGCCGCGCATGCCCTGCGCATCGAGAATCGAATGCGCCGTGTCTTCGCAGCGTGGCTCGCTGCGGTCGAGCTATAGTGCGCTCGCCATGCAGTACGAGGGCCGCATCTTTCGCCCGCCGTCGGAGCACGACGCGTTCATCCTCCAGGCCACGATCGGCTGCTCGTGGAACCACTGCACGTACTGCGACATGTACCGGGACAAGACGTTCCGCGTGCGCGAGCTCGACGCCGTGCTCGCCGACATCGACGAGGTGGCAGCCGAGGCCGGCGAACAGGTCGAGAAGCTGTTCGTCGCCGACGGTGATGCCCTGGTCATGCCGCAGGACCACTGGCTGCGCATCCTGTCCCGCGCGCGCGAGCGCTTTCCGAACCTCCGCCGGGTGAGCGCGTACGCGATGGCGCGCAACGTGCTCGAAAAGTCCGACGCCGAGCTACGCGCCCTGCGCGACGCCGGCCTCTCGCTCCTCTATGTCGGGCCCGAGTCGGGCGACGACGCGACGCTCAAGAAGATCGCCAAGGGCGACGACGCCGCAGCCCACGTCGAGGCGGCGCGGCGCGCGCGCGAGGCGGGGATCGCCATGAGCGTCATCGCGCTCCTGGGAATCGGGATGGAACGCAGCGACGAGCACGCCCGCGCGACGGCCGATCTGGTGACCAAGATGGACCCCGCGTTCTTCTCGGCGCTCACCGTCACCATCGTGCCGGGCACGCCGCTCGCCACCCTCTCGAAGAAAGGCAAGTTCGAGGTGCCGCCCATCGACGGCCTCCTCCGCGAGCTCCGCACGATGGTCGATCTGGCCCGGCCGACCGACGCGGTGTTCCGCACGAACCACGCGTCGAACTACCTCCCGATCGGCGGGCGCCTGCCGCGCGATCGCGAACGGATCATCGCGGTCATCGACGCCGCGCTCGCCGGCAGAGTCCCGCTCCGCCCGGAGCGCGCCCGCGGGCTCTGAGCGCGATCCCGGAAACGGATCCACCTTTCCCGGATCCGTGCCCTGGGCCAGGAGCGCAGCGTCGCTAACTCTGACGCATGCTGATGAAGTCGGTGGTGTACGAGCGCTACGGCGCACCGTCCGTGCTCGAGCTCCGCGAGACCGCCGCACCCGAGCCGCGAGACCACCAGATTCGCATCGCGATCGGCGCGACGACGGTGACGGCGGCCTGCCAGATGATGCGGCGGGGCGATACCCTCTCGTCGCGAGTCGTGCTCGGGGTGCTGCGACCGCGGCGGCGCTTTCGCACCCTCGGGATCGAGCTCGCGGGCACGGTCGACCGCGTCGGGTCTCGGGTCACCCGCTTTCGACCGGGAGACCGCGTCTTCGGGTTCACGGGCTTCGCGGCGGGTTGCTACGCCGAGTACGTCTGCGTCCCGGAGAGCGCGTCGATCGAGCGCGCGCCGCCAGGTCTGCCTGACGCCGAGGCGTGCACGCTGGTCGACGGCCCGACGACCGCCCTCTACTTCCTTCGTGAGCGGGCGCACGTGCGCGCGGGCGAGCGCGTCGCCATCGTGGGCGCCTCGGGGAGCATCGGCACCGCAGCGGTGCAGATCGCCCGCTACCTGGGCGCCGAAGTGACCGCGGTCTGCAGCGGACGAAACGCCGATCTCGTCCGCGGCATCGGCGCCCACCACGTGGTCGACTACACCAAGCACGACTACGCGGCCGAGCCGCGCAGCTACGACGTCGTCTTCGACACCGTCGGCAAGAGCACCTTCGGCCGCGCTCGTCGCTGCCTCGATCGGCGGGGGCGCTACCTCGTCACCGTCGGCAGCCCGACCCTCTTCTTGCGCGACGCCTGGAGCCGGCTCTTCGGTGACCGAAAGCTCGTGTTCGGCATGTCCGTAGAAAAGCGCGCGAGCCTCCGGCTCGTCACCGATCTGGTGGGCCAGGGGGCGCTTCGGCCCGTCATCGATCGTCGCTACAGCCTCGAGACGATCGCGGACGCCCACGCCTACGTCGAGACGGGCCGCAAGCGAGGCAACGTTGTGGTGGCGATCGGCGCATCGTAGGCTCACCGGTGTGAGCGCGACGGCGCCGTTCTCGATCGAATCGGTAGCGCAGGTGCACGCGCTCGTCGGTCGCGCCCCGCCACCCCACCCGCTCGTCTCGGTCATAGCGGCCTCGTGGCAGCCGCCGCTCGACATCACCATCCCCGTCGTCGGCCGCGCCATCACCACCGGCCTCTACGTGATCAGCCTCAAGAGCGGAGACGAGTGCCACGCCGAGTTCGGCCGCCAGCTCCACGATGGAGCGGCGGGCGTCGTCGTGTTCGCGTCACCCGGCCAGACGATCACGCCGACCGGCGGCAAGACCGCTCCCGATCGAGCGGGCGACGGTTGGTCGGTGATCTTTCACCCCGACCTCTTGCGCGAGAGCCCTGTGGCCGCCGCCATGCACCGGTTCCGCTTCTTCGGCTACGCCGAGCGCGAAGCCCTGCACCTGACCGAGCCCGAGCAAAAGCAGCTCACCCAAGTCGTTCGGCAGCTCGAGCACGAGGCGTCATCCCCGCCAGATGCGTTCGCCCAGGATGCACTGACCGCGCAGCTCCAGCTCCTCTTCAGCTGGTGCCAGCGCGGGTACGCGCGCCAGTTCGCGGTACGGACCCGCGAGGGGGGCGCGGTGGCGGCCAAGCTCGATCGGCACCTCGACGGCTGCTTCGCGTCGGCGGGTCGGGCTGGAGAGGCGGTCCCGACGGTGCGGTCTTGCGCGCGCGCCCTCGGCTACTCCCCCGACTACCTCAGCGATCTGCTCCGCGCCGAGACGGGAAAGAGCGCGCGTGACCACATCCATCACGCCATCGTCGAGGCGGCGAAGGCTCGCCTCTTGTCATCCGAGGCAACCGTCAGCGAGGTCGCCCACGCCCTCGGCTTCGAGCACCCGCAACACTTCTCCAAGCTCTTCGCGCGGCGCACCGGCCAGTCGCCGGGCGAGTGGCGCCGGCGGCAGTGAGCGTCACCCGAGCTCGAGCGACTTGAACGCTTCGTCGACGCGCTTCTCGGTCGCCTCGTCGAAGAACGCGGTGTCGCCGCCTGCCTCGACCACGACGACGTCCTTGGCGGTCACGAAGACGCCGATCCAGTATTCGGTCGTGCGACCACCGCGCTCCACCTCGTAGCGAAAGCGCTTGCCGGTGAGACCGGCGCGCGTGGTGACGGCGTCGGTGGCGACGCGCTTGTAGCCGCTCTTTCGGAGCTTGTTGTCGAGAGCGCTCGACCAGAACTCCAGGCTGCCCTGAAGCTCGTTCGATTCGCTCCGGACACCGATGACGACGCCCGACGCGTTGGTCGCGCGGAACGCGTGGCTATCCCCGCGCTCGAGCTTGGCGAAGTCGTCGGGGGCGGCGAGCGTGGGGGCCTTGGCGCAGCCGGCGAGAGCGGCGGCGCAGAGGAGCGTGACGAGGGCGAGGCTTTTCATGGTCGTTCTCGGTTTCAGCGTTGCAGGGATCAGTTCAGCTCGAGGAGCTCGTCGACGCCGAGCCCGCTCAGCCACGAGACGGGCAGGTCGATCGTGCGCGCGGGGGGCGGCTCCTTCTGAGGCTGGGGGTTCGGGTCCTTGGCCAGCACCGGCTTCGGCTTGGCCGTCGTGCGGACGGTGATCACGGACATCGACGTGCTGTCACGGAGGAAGCGCAGGCGGCCCTGGATCACGTCGATCTCGGTGGTGACGCGCTCGAGCTCTTTCTCGACGACGAACAGCTCCGTCAGGTTCCCGGCCCGGCTCATCAGCTCTTCGATGCGCTTGCGAGTCGCCTTCAGGTTCTCGAGGCGCACCTCGAGGTCCTTGAACTCGGCGGTGACGTCGTCGGCGGTCACCGAGCGGTTCGTGACCTCACCGATTTTCTCGAGGCGAGACATGGTCTCGCGGAACGACGCCGAGGGAACCTTTACCTTGACGAAGTCGTTGCCGCGACCCGCGATGTGGCCACCTTGCTCTTCGGCGATGGTGATGGCGGCATCGAGCGTGGAAGCGACCGACCCCTCGGCGACGAGCATGCCGAGCTCGCCGGTGTAGACGACGAGCGGCTGGGGCGCTTTCGCTCGCTCGCCTCCTGCGGTCTTCGCGCTCTGGGGGGCGGCCCCACCGTTCCGGGGCGCCGCCATCTCGGCGGGCGCCGCCGGCATGCCGGGCTGCGCCGGGCTCGGCTGCGGCATGTCGGCCGCGCCCATGGCGCCACCCATCGGAGCGGGCGGCGCGCCGGGCGCAGACTCGGCCATCGAGGGAGCGCCGCCACAGGCGGCGAGGACAGGAAGCAGGCAAGCGAGCGCGCCGATACGGCGAGCCGACGGGATGAGCTTGGGCACGGGAAAACCTCCGGCGGGTGCGGGCGCGAGGGCCGCAGCGCCTCGTGCAAACCCGAGAACGGGGCGCCGGCCCGCGCGCTTACACCTTGGCGTCGAGGCCGGCGATCGCCGAGAAGGCCGCCTTGAGCTCGGCCATCCTCGCCGCAGCGCGGCCCTCGGCGTCGCCGAGGGGCTCGCCCGAGCGCACCGGCTCCCGGACGTCGAAGTAGATCTTGATCTTGGGCTCCGTGCCGCTCGGCCGCGCGATGATGCGGCTCCCGCCCTCGAGCTCGTAGAACAGGACGTCGCTCTTCGGCAGGGTGAGCTTGGTCGTGACGCCGCCCTCGACGCGCTCGCCCTTGTCGACGTCGCTGAACGCGGTGACGGCGAGCGGCCCCACCCGATCGATCGCCTGCTCGCGGAGGCGCTTCATCACGGCCTGGATGGCGGCCAGCCCGTCGGCGCCCTTCATCGTCACGCTCACCTGCCCGCTCGCGAAGTACCCGTACTCTCGGGCGATCGCTTCGAGCACGTCGAAGAGCGTCTTTTTCTGGGCGCGCTTGCGAGCCCACAGCTCGGCGAAGAGCAGCGCGGCGCTGATGCCGTCCTTGTCACGCACGAGCGGGCCGACCGTGTAGCCGAGCGCCTCTTCGTACCCGAAGACGAAGTTGTAGTCGCGCTCTCGCTCGAGCTCCATCGCGCGGTTCGCGATCCATTTGAAGCCGGTGAGCGTCTCTTCGTAGTGAGCGCCGAGCGCGCGCGCGATCGTTCCGAGCTGGGGCGACGACACGCACGACGCGAGCAGCAGCATGTCGTCTTCACGTGGGCCCTCGGTGAGGAGGTAGTGTCCGAGCAGCACGCCGACCTGGTTGCCCGTGAGCTGGACCCACCCGGAGCCCGGGCGCCGCAGCGCGACCGCGAGCCGGTCCACGTCGGGATCGCTCGCGAGGATGATGTCGGCCCCCACCTTCTCGGCGAGCGCGTACGCGAGATCGAGCGCGCCCTTCTCCTCCGGGTTCGGGAAATTCACGGTCGGGAACTCGCCGTCGGGCTCGGCCTGCTCGGCGACGCTGTGCACGTTCGAAAAACCGGCGCGAGCGAGGGTCTCGCGGACGAGCCGGTTCCCGACCCCGTGGAGCGGGGTGTAGACGATGGCGGCAGACCGCTCTCCG
>CALKVR010000011.1 GCA_938004815.1 uncultured Polyangiaceae bacterium
GCTGTGGAGCGAGTCGGGGATGCTCGGCATCGACGAGCGCGGCGCGACCGGCGCCGACGCGACGGCCGCGTCGGAGACCGACGCCATCGGTGGCCGCGGCGGCGGCGCGGGGCCGGATCGCGGCGGCGGCGCCGGCGGCGCCGGCGGCGCCGACAACCCGTGCTGGGACGCGAGCGGAGACGGGCGCACCGCCGTCGTGCCCGAGTCGCTCGTCGTGTCGTCGAGATCGGCGTCGCGCTGGACCTTGAACTCGAGCTCGAGCGCCTCTGCGAGCATGTCCTTGGCCGACGGATACCGCTGCGCGGGCCGCTTCTTGAGCGCGCGCGCGACGAGGGCCTCGAGCCCGCGCGCGACCTCGTCGCCTCGGCCCGACTCGAGGGGTGGCGCCTCTTCGATGAGCTTGGCGCGCGCCAGCTCTTCGCCCCGCCGCTCACCGAACGCGTGGTGCCCCTTGACCGCGCGGAACAAGATGATGCCGACGGCGTAGAGGTCGGTGATGGGCGTCACATCGCGCGAGCTGAGGATCTGCTCGGGCGCCATGTACTCGACGGTGCCGAGCGCGATGTTCGCCCGCGTGATCCCGGTCACCTCTTCACCCTCGGTGGCGAGCAGCCGCGAGATGCCGAAATCGACGATCACGGCGCGGGACCGCCCCGGGAGCGGGCGCATGATGATGTTCCCGGGCTTCAGATCGCGGTGCACGATCTTGGCGTCGTGGAGATCGCACAGCGCGTGGAGAAGATCGACGGCGAGGTCGACGGCCTCTTCGATCGTCAGGGTGCGGTCCTCGAGGATGTGGGCGAGGCTCGGCCCCTCGATGAACTCGAGCACCAGGATGAGCCCGAAGCTCTCGTCCTCGATGAAATCGAAGACGCGCGCGACGTAGTCGCTGCGCACCCGCCCGAGCAGGAACGCCTCGCGCTTGAACCGCGTCACGACCTCGTGGTGCTTGGCCGCGGCCGGGAGCAGGCGCTTGAGCGCCACGCGCGCGCCCGTCTCTTGGTCGTCGGCAGCCCAGACTTCGCCCATGCCGCCGGCGCCGACGATCCGGACGAGCCGGAAGCGCCCTGCGACGATGACGCCGGGGACGAAGTCCATGCGAGCGCAACATACCAGAGCTCATCGGCGATCTGGCCCCGGCATTGGGCCGACGGTGGTAGGTTGCCCCCCGTGACGGCGCTCATCATCGGGATCGCGGGCGGCAGCGGCTCGGGCAAGACCACCGTCGCCCAACGCTGCCGGTCCGACCTCAGGGTCGGCGCTGGCTCGAGCCGCGACGAAGAGGTCGTGATCATCGAGCACGACGCCTATTACCGGGACCGGCCCGACATTTCCTACGAAGAGCGGTGCGGGCTCAACTTCGATCACCCCGACTCGCTCGAGACCGAGCTCTTGGTCGCCCACCTCCGCGCGCTGCGGCAGGGCGAGCCCGTGAGCGTGCCCGTCTACGACTTCAAGACCCACCGCCGCGCGGCCGAGACCCGCCGGGTGCCGCCCTGCCGGGTCGTGATCGTCGAGGGCATCCTGGTCTTTGCCGACGAGATGCTGAGAAAAGAGCTCGACGTCCGCGTCTACGTCGACACCGACGCCGACATCCGCGCGTTTCGCCGCATCCGGCGCGATATCGAGCAGCGGGGGCGCACGTTCGAGAGCGTGCGCGAGCAGTACTACCGCACCGTCCGGCCCATGCACCTCCAATTCGTCGAGCCCTCCAAGCGGTGGGCCCACGTCATCATCCCCGAGGGCGGCGAGAACGCGGTCGGCATCGATCTCGTCATCGGCCTGATCGAGCGGCAGGCCATGTTGCGGTCGGGCCCGGTTTGATGGGCCCTCTCCTCCCGATCTTCCTAACCGTCCTGGTCGACGTCCCCGCGCTGACGATCGTCCTGCCTCTCTTGCCGTTCTACGCGCAGGAGTTCGGCGCGTCGCCGCTCACCATCGGGCTCCTCTTCGCGAGCTTCTCGCTCTGCCAGCTGTTCTCGGGGCCCGTGCTCGGGCGCCTCTCGGACCGCCTCGGGCGCAAGCCGGTCCTCATCGTGTCGCAGCTCGGCACGTTCACGGGCCTCTTGATCATGGCGTTCGCGAACCGCCTCGAGTGGCTGTTCGTGGGCCGGATGCTCGACGGCATGACCGCCGGCAATCTGTCGATCGCCCAGGCCTACATCGCCGACGTGACCAAGCCCGAGAAGCGCACGCGGGCGTTCGCGCTCGTGGGGATCGCGTTCGGCTTCGGCTTCTTGGTGGGGCCCGCCTTCGCGGGGCTCTTCGCGAAGCGCTTCGGTAACCACGCCCCGTTCCTGCTGGCGGCGTCGCTCAGCCTGCTCAGCGTCGGCCTCACCGCGAGCCTCCTGCCGAGAACCCCGCCGGCCAACGTGGCGCTCGAGCGCGGCCTGGCCGCCGCGCGCCGCATGCTCTCGCAGCCCGCTCCCCGCGGGCGCCTGGCCGAGTTCTTCACCTTCTTGCTCGCCTTCTCGATGCTCACGGGCGGGCTCGCCCTGTTCCTCTCCGAGCGCATGAAGTTCGACGTCGAGCACGTCGGTTGGGCGTTCGCTTACGCCGGCCTGATCGGCGGCCTGATGCAGGGGGGGATCGGGCGGCTGGCGACGCGCTTGGGAGAAGCGCGCCTCTCGGCCGCCGGCATCATCCTCATGGCCGCCGGCTACGCCGTGCTCTCGCAGGCCCGATCGCTCGCCGTGCTCGGGGTCGCCCTCACCCTCGGCAGCATGGGGTCGGCGGTCGTTCGGCCTGCGCTGACCACGCTCCTCACCGGCTCGGTCAGCGAGCAAGACCGCGGCCTCGCGCTCGGGACGTCGCAGTCGCTCGCCAGCATCGCCACCGCGACCGGCCCCGCGGTGTCGGGGTTCCTCATCCACCGCGGCCTCCTCGCCGCCTGGGCCCTGACGATGGCGGCCGTATCGCTCTCGACGCTCGCCGTCCGCTGGCTCTTGGGCGCCCCCCGCGTCTAGGATGTCTACCGTGTCCGAGACGCCGGCCTCCGTGAAGCTCCCCCGCGGGGGCACCTATGTGTCGACGTCGCTCGGGCCCATCCAGGTGGGGGTGCCGCCCGAGACGATCAAGGACTCGATGGCGCTGGGCATCCCCTTGCCCGACGTGTTCGTGGTGCCGCCCGAGCTGTTCGATCGGCGCCGTGGCCTCACCCTGGCCGAGATCGAGTTCCCCGCGTACTTCAACTACTTCGTTCTCAAGCGGCGCGCCAAGCTGGTGGTCGAGACCGTCGACACCGCCGATCGCCTGCGGACCATGATGCGCGAGTCGCTGTTCGCGTCGCGGCGGCCGACCAACCACGAAGAGTTCGCGCCCGCTTGCCCCGTCGAGGCCCGCCCCGACTTCGTCCGCGAGACCGACCATTTTCGCCGCGGGCCCGACGGCAAGTGCAAAGACGTCGACGACCTGGTCGAGTTCTGCGTCATGAGCGCCGGCGTCGCCAACGTCTCGGACCGGCTGCGGATCGAGAAGCAGGGCGGCGAGTACGTCTTCTTCGTCGACGGCGCCGAGCAAGCGCGCACCCCCGCCGCCCTCGAGATCCCCGATCGCATCACGCCGTCGAGCGCGCGCGTCGCCGCCTTCGAGCCCCCCGCCTTCGGCCTGACCGTCCTCGGCGCGAGCCACGGGTTCGACCCCGAGGGCAAGACGACGGGCTACATCCTCTGGATCGGGCGCCGCGGCATCCTCATCGACCCCCCCGTCGACACGACGGTGCACCTCCGCGAAGCGGGCGTCATGCCCAAGACGATCGACGGCGTCATCCTGACGCACTGCCACGCCGACCATGACAGCGGCGTCTTCGCGAAGCTCCTCGAAGAGGGGCGGACGCGCCTCTACACCACGCCTACGATCCTCGCGTCGTTCCTCAAAAAGTACTCCGCGCTCTCGGGCATCGCCGAGGACGCGCTCCGGCGTACGTTCTCGTTCTGCCCGGTGAAGATCGGCCTGCCGATCCCCATCAACGGCGCCGAGCTCATCTTCCACTACACCCTCCACTCGATCCCGACGATCGGGTTCGAGGCCTTCTACGGGGGCAAGAGCCTCGCGTTCTCCAGCGACACCCTCTACGAGCCCGAGACGATCCGGCAGATGTGCGAGCGCGGGGTGATCACGCCCGAGCGCCGCGACAGCCTTATCGACTTTCCCTGGCACCACTCCCTCATCTTCCACGAGGCGGGCGTGCCGCCGCTGCACACGCCCATCGCGCCGCTCGCGGCCCTGCCGGCCGAGGTGAAAGAGCGGCTCTACCTGGTGCACATCGCGCGCAAGGACGTCCCGCCCGACGCCGGGCTCAAGTCGGCCGAGGTCGGCCTCGACAAGACGATGCGCATCGACGTCGAACGGCCCAGCCACGCCGAGGCGATCGACGTCCTCAACGTGTTCTGCTCGATCGATTTCTTTCGCGAGCTCAGCATGGCGCGCGCGCGTGAGCTGCTCCTCTTCGCCAAGCGCCGGCACGTCCCCCCCGACGAGACGATCATCGCCCAGCACACCGAGGGGCAAGAGTTCTTCGTCATCGTCCAGGGCTCGGTCTCGGTCGTGCGCGACGGCCAGTACATCAAGAGCTACCACTCGGGTGACTACTTCGGTGAGACGGCGCTCGTCCTCAACCAACCGCGCACCGCCAACGTCGTGGCTCGCACCCCCGTCGAGCTCCTCACCCTCGACCGGCACGCGTTCCTCTACCTGCTGCGCGGCACCGATATCCCCATGCGCCTGGTCCGCCTGGCGCGCGCGAGAGAGGCTCGCACCTTCGAGCTCTTCGGGCTCAACTCGGCCCTGCGCCAGCTCTCGGGCCCGCAAAAGACTCAGCTCCAGACGTACGTCGATCGCGTGGAGCTCAAGGCGGGCGACGCCCTATGGAAGGTCGGCGACGCCGTCGACGCCGCGTTCGTGCTCGACGAGGGCCACATCCGCCTCGAGACCGCGCCTCAACAGACGGGAGACGGCGACGAGCCGAAGCGAAGCGACCCCTACGGCCAGGCGACGCTCTTCGCCAACGTCGAGGCGATGCGGCAGGGTCACCCCCACGACAACACCGCCCGCATCCTCACCGACGGCCACGCGTTCCGCATCGCCGCGCCCGACTTGCTCAAGTTCCTCCAGGACAACCCGGGGGTGCTGCTTCAGCTATTGGGAACCGAGGTAACGGAATAGGGCGGTAGCGCGGCCCGACTCGTCAATTGTCGGTCGCCTGTCGCCTGTCGCCTGTTGTTCATTCACTTGTGCACGTAAACGAGCGTGCCGCCCTGCGGCGCGACCGCGCCGTGCCACTCTTGCGGCACCGGGGGGTCGGTCCAGTCGAAGAGCCAGCGCGCGTCGGCGGGGGCGAGGTTCACGCAGCCGTGGCTCCGCTCTTTGCCGAAGTCGTCGTGCCAGTAGGCGGCGTGGAGCGCGTAGCCCTCGTGGAAGTATTGGATGTACGGGACGTCGCGCAGATCGAAAGACTCGTCGGCGCCCTCCTCGCCGTCCATCGTCCCGGATACGTGCTTGGCGCGGATGAGGAACGTGCCGCGCACGGTCGCGTGCGTCTCCGCCGGGTCCGACATCCCGCCGCGCCCGGTCGAGACGAGCGCGGCGTAGACGGGCTTTTCGCCCTCGTACGCGACGAGGAGCTGCTTCTTGATCGATACGCTGATCCACTTGCGCCCCTGCTCGGCGTGCTGGGCGCGGTCGTCCTTGAGATCGGCCACGATCAGCCCCGTCGCGGGGAGCCAGAAACCCTGCGTCGTCTCGAGCAGGCCGCTGTCGCCGCCGTGCGTCTCGCCCGTGAGCTCGAAGCCGGTGCGGCCGGGCACTGCGCCGGCCTCACGGAACTGCGTCCCGGATTTTTCGTACTTCGACGTGCCCGACCGCAGCGTGAAGGCGGGCTTGCCCCCGTGCTCGAGCACGATGCCGTGGAGCGCGCTGCCCTTGACCGGCTTCGTGCGATCCAGCGGGATCAAATCCAGCTCGGTGCTCAGCCCGAACTTGCGATCCGTCCAGTCGAAGATGCGCATCAAGCCGAACGCCGAGTCTTCGCGCGCGCGGCCTCGATGGACCGAATAGGCGAGGTTCTTCTCGCTCCCGTAAGGCTGCGGGAGCGGCTTTCCGGCGAGGAGGAACGGGGGCACCTCTTCGGTGGCGAGGGCCTCGAGGACGGGCGCCCTGAGGGCGACGTGCGTCCGGTACGTCGCGCCCTCGACGCGCTTTTGGTCGGACTCGGTCGGCAGGCGAAAGTAGAGGTGGGGGGCAGG
>CALKVR010000012.1 GCA_938004815.1 uncultured Polyangiaceae bacterium
GGAGGCAACGGCCTGCGCCTGCGCTCGACCGACGGCGGCGTCACGTGGGGCGACGATCCGAGCTACTACGCCGGCCACTTCCGAGGGATCGCCGCCGGCAACGGCGTGTGGGTGGCGGCGGGGCACACCTACGGTCAAAGCGACGTCGGCCTCGTGAGCACGACGACCGACGGTGCGGCGTGGACGCCCGAGCAGACGGGGGGCGGGGGCTACGGATCGATCGCGTTTGGAGCGGGCGTGTTCGTCGCGGTCGGGGGCGATCGCTGCTCGGTGTCGCCCGACGGGGCCGCGTGGAGCGATTGCGCGATCTCGGCGACCGGTCTCGGCCGGGTGGTATTCGGCGATGGTCTGTTCGCGCTCGTCGCGAACGAGGGCATCTTCACGTCGACGGATGGATCGATCTGGCAGCCTCAGGCGTCCAGCGGGGGCCCGCAGGGCCTCATGGGGTTCGGCATCGGGCGCTGGTTCGGGGGCAGCTGGCCCGACACCCTCTTCAACTCCGAGGATCTCGCCTCTTGGGAGATGGTCTACGGCGACGGCAGCCCGGCCTTCGTCGACGCCCAGCTCGGCTACGTGCGGTGAGGGGTCATCCGTTGAGGGGCTCGGCCAAGACGACGCTGCGCCGCCTCGTCGCCATCGCGGGCAGCTACGGTGACGACCGCGTGTCCGCCGAAAAGGCCGCGCTCGTGACGGCGCTCGCGCGGGCGCGGCTCGGCCGCGCGCGCGACGTTCATGATCTGCACGAGATGCTCTGCTTCTTGCGCGCGTACCCCGACGACGCGGCCGTCCTCGCCGCGGTCGAGGGTGCGCTCGCGGGGTTCGCCGCGCGCCCCGATCTGCGCCGGTTCCGTCGCGAGCTCGGCGACAGCGGCATCGCGGGGACGACCACCTCGTTCTCGTTCTTCGCGCGCCCGGCGCTGCGGCTGGCCGAGCGGTGGGGCCGATACCTCTCGATCGATTGGCGCGCGTTCGATGGCGCGCCGCGGCTCGCCGGGCTCCTGCCGCAGCTGACGCTGTACGCCGAGCGATCGGCCTTCGACGAGCCGGCGCTCGAGCCGCGCGCGTGGATCGAGCGGTTCAAAGGCGAGGGCGAGACCGACGCCGCGTTCCTGGTGCGGGGCTGGCACGCGCTCGACGCGGCCGAGAGCGTGAGGAGCGCCCACTACGACGATCTCGACCCGCCGCTCCGCCTCGCGCCGGGGCCCGACACGCCCTGCCGCACCCGCGAGAAGCACGCCGGGCTACCGGTCTTCTGGCAGCGGGGGGCGCTCGCCCGTTCCCGCCCGGACCTCGCGGAGGCGGTCCGTCGAAGGCCGATCTCGGTGCGCGTGTGCGAGGGCGCCGAGGCGCGGGCGCTCATCGAGCTCGCGCGTGACACGATGGTGCCGCGCGAGCGAGATCTCGAGGTGTTCGCGTACGCGAACCCCGCCGACGTTCGGCTCATCGACACCGGCGACGGCCTCGTCTTCGCCTGCATCGGCGTGTCGCCCGAGCGCCGCTCGCTCCTCGAGGCGGTCTACGCGTTCCTCATGCTGAAGAACGGGGTCGCGGTCGGCTACTCGCTCTGCACCGTGCTCTTCGGCTCGTCCGAGATCGCCTACAACGTCTTCGAGACGTTCCGAGGCGGCGAGACGGCCCTCGTGTTCGCGCGCCTCTTGTCGGTGGTGCGGCACACGTTCGGGTCGAGGTCGTTCGCGATTGATCCGTACCAGCTCGGGCACGGCAACAAAGAGGGGCTCGCCTCGGGCGCGTTCTGGTTCTACCAAAAGCTGGGGTTCCGCCCGCACGACGGCGACGCGCTCGCGGTGCTCGAGCGCGAGCTCGCGACGATGCAACGCAAGAAGGGGCACCGTTCGAACCTCGCGACGCTGAAGAAGCTCGCGCGCGCCTACGTCCTCTGGTCTCTGGAGCGGCCGCGAACCGACGTGCTCGGGATCGTCTCGGTGGCGAACGTCGCGCTCCGGGTCTCGGCGATGCTCGCCGAGCGGTTCGGCAGAGACCGCGACCGCGCGGCGCGGGTCTGCCGAGCCGAAGCGACCACCCGCCTCGGCGTGCGCGCTGCCGATCTGCGCAATTGGACGGCCGTCGAGCGGCAAGCGTTCGATCGCTGGGCGCCCCTCGTCGTGGCGCTCCCCGGCGTCGAGAGCTGGTCGCCCGCCGAGAAGCGAGAAGCCGTCCGCGTCGTCCGCCTCAAGGGCGGAACGAACGAGGACGGCTTCATCGAAGGGCTCGAGCGTCACCGCAAGCTGCGCGCGGCGGTGCTCAGGCTGGCTCGTTAGCGATCAATATCGATAGTGCTCGGGCTTGTAGGGGCCCGCGATGTCGACGCCCAGGTAGTCGGCCTGGTCCTTGGTCAGCGTCGTCAGCTGCACGCCGAGCTTCTTGAGGTGGAGGCGGGCGACCTGCTCGTCGAGCTTCTTCGGCAGGACGTGCACGCCGAGCTCGAACTTCTGCGACCAGAGCGCGATCTGCGCGAGGACCTGGTTCGTGAACGAGCTCGACATGACGAACGACGGGTGACCGGTCGCGCAGCCGAGGTTCACGAGGCGGCCGCTCGCGAGGACGATGATCTTCTTGCCGTCGGGGAAGATGTAGTGATCGACCTGCGGCTTGATGTTCTCGCGCTTGATCTCGGGGTGGTTGTCGAGCCAGGCGATCTGGATCTCGCTGTCGAAGTGGCCGATGTTGCAGACGATGGCCTCGTTCTTCATCACCTGCATGTGCTCGCTGCGGATGATGTCGGCGCAGCCCGTCGCGGTGACGAAGATGTCGGCGATGGGCGCGACCTGCTCCATCGTCATCACCTGGTAGCCCTCCATCGCCGCCTGCAGCGCGCAGATGGGATCGATCTCGGTGATCATGACACGGGCGCCGAGGCCACGGAGCGCCTGGGCGCAGCCCTTGCCTACGTCGCCGTAGCCGGCCACGACCGCGACCTTGCCCGCGAACATGACGTCGGTGGCGCGCTTGATGCCGTCACCGAGCGACTCTCGGCAGCCGTAGAGGTTGTCGAACTTGCTCTTGGTGACCGAGTCGTTGACGTTGATCGCGGGGCACTTGAGCTTGCCGTCGCGCGAGCGCTTGAGCAGGTTCTTCACGCCCGTGGTCGTCTCCTCGCTGAGGCCGCGGATGGGGTCCGCGCCCTCGAAGAGCTTCGCGTGCTTGTCGTGGATCCAGTTGGTGAGATCCCCGCCGTCGTCGAGGATCATGTTCGGGCCCTTGCCGCCCTCGAAGGCGTAGATCTGCTGCTCCAAGCACCAGTCGTACTCCTCGAGCGTCTCGCCCTTCCACGCGTAGACGGGCACGCCGGTCGCCGCGATCGCAGCGGCTGCGTGGTCCTGGGTCGAGTAGATGTTGCAGCTCGTCCAGGTGACCTCGGCGCCGAGCTCGGTCAGGGTCTCGATGAGCACCGCCGTCTGGATCGTCATGTGGAGGCAGCCCGCGATGCGAGCGCCCTTGAGCGGCTTGGTCTTGCCGTACTCTTCGCGAAGCGCCATGAGGCCGGGCATCTCGGTCTCGGCGATGGCGATCTCTTTGCGACCGAACTCGGCTTGGCCGATGTCCGCGACCTTGTACTTGGGCGTCTGCGTCATTGCTCTTCTCTCTCTTTCGATGTGATCGGCCGGTTTGCCACGAGGGCGTGCCAGTCGAGACTCTTGTCGGGGCCGTCGCCCCGGAAAACCTGTGGGATGGGAGACACGCGAATGCGCTCCAAGCCGAGCCACAGATCGGCCTGCGCCTCTTTCAGGGCGAGGTCGTCGTGGGGCATGTAGTCGAGGATCACGAGGGTGCCCGGAGCGGTGCCCCATGAGGCTGCTGCGAGCAGGCTCGCCAGCGCCTGGACCGCTCGCGCGGGCTGCGGGGCGTGGTGGAGAACGCGCGAGGCGAAGACGAGGTCGGCGCCGCCCAAGTCGCGCACGGCCCCCGCGAGCTTGGCGCCGTCGAGCTCGTCGTCGATGAACGTGACGTTGGCGAGGCCGTGCTGCTCGGCGCGCATGCGCGCCGCACGGAGCTGCGCCTCGGAGCGATCGACGGCGACGACGTGCGCGAACAGCGGTGCGAGAACGTCGAGCAGTGCGCCGTCGCCCGTGCCCGCGTCGACGGCGACCCGCGACGAGGAGAGCATGGGCGCGAGCGCGGTGAGGTAGGCGCCGAGCTCGCGCGGTGGCTCGAGCGCGGCGGGCCGACTGGCGCGCGCGAAGAACTCGCGGGCGCGGGCGTCGCGTGACCGCACGAGCGCCGCGGCGCGTGCGCGCGTGCCGTCTTGCTCGCAGAGCTCGCGGCCCGTCCGCAGGGCGTCGGCCACCACGGGGTCGGCGAGGACGCCCTGGGCCAGGCGGTAGAGCACCCACGTCCCGTGCTTGCGCGCCGTCAGCAGGCCGGCGTCGCGAAGCGAGGCGCCGTGGCGCGAGACCTTGGGCTGACCCTCGCCGAGGAGCTCGGCGAGCTCGCCGACGGCCAGCTCCTCATCCGCGACGAGGGCGACGAGGCGGACCCGCACGGGGTCGGCCAGGAGCCGGTAGAGCTCCCACCGGGGCACCTCGGCGAGGGACGGCGCTGTGTCGGCCTCGTGCACCCTCTTCTATTTGCATACTTGTGCATAAAAGCAAACAGAGAATTTTACGCGAAAACACGGCTCATGGTGGCGCCGGCAACTCGACCGAGAAGGTGGTGCCGGCGCCGGGCGCGCTCTCGACCTCGACGGAACCCTCCATCGACTCGACGAGGTGCTTCACGATCGCGAGGCCGAGCCCCGCGCCGCCCTTTTCGCGCGAACGGCCCACGTCGACGCGGTAGAAGCGCTCGAAGAGCCGGGGGAGGTGCTCGCCGTCGATGCCGGGGCCGTCGTCGCGCACGCGGATGGTAGTTCGGCCTGCGCTCGCCGCCGCTGCGATCGTGACGCTGCCCCCGGGGGAACCGTACTTGATGGCGTTGTCGACCAGGTTGACCAGCACCTGCTCGAGCCGCCCCGCGTCGGCCCACGCGCTCGCGTCGTCGGGGACGTCGACCGTGATCGTCATCGACGCGTCGGCGGCGCGGGCGCGCAGCGTCTCTTCGACGTCGCGCGCGAGAGGGCGGAGCGCGACCGCGGCGCTGCTCGGGGGCGCGCTGCCTCCGCCCTCGAGCTCGGCGAGGCTGAGGAGGCCGTCGATGAGCCCGGAGAGGCGCTGGGCGTGCCGATGAAGCAGCTCGACGAAGCGCGCCGCTTTGTCGGGCGCCACGTCCTTCTTTTGCAGGGTCTCGGCGAGACCCTGCATCGCCGCCACCGGCGTGCGCAGCTCGTGGGTGACGTTGGCCACGAAGTCGCGCCGCGTGATCTCGAGGCGTCGAATGCGCTCCATGTCGGCCCCCAGCTGCCTCGCCATCTCGGCGAGCGTGTCGGCGAGCTTGCCGAACTCGTCGCGGGGCAGAGGAGGAAACCGGACGTCGTAGTCGCCCTGCGCGATGCGGCGTGCCTGGTCCGCCATTGATTGAAGCGGGCGCGAGGCGAGCCGCGCCGCGAGCAGGCCCAGGACGAGCGCGGCCGCGGCCGCGACCAAGGCCGCGAACAGGAGGCGCCGTCGCATCGCCGAGAGCGGGCCCTCGATCTCGCTGCTCGAGACGGCGAGCCGGACGACGAGCCCTTCGTCGGCCGACACCGCGGCGAAGTGCATGCGATCGGTGCCCCGCGGCCGCGAGGCCTGGCCGAGCCCGTCGGCGCGGGCGCGCTCGACCTCGGGCGGCGGGATGCAGCGGCCGTCGGCATCGGTCGCGTCGTCCTCTCCCGTGGAGCTACCGAGGATGCAGCCATCCTTGTCGAAGATGACGACCTCGGCCTGCACGATCGCGGCGAGGCGCGCGGCCACGCGCTGGGGGTGCCGGCCCGAGCTGACCCACTCGGTCGCGCCGCGCGCCTGCTCGACCAGACGTTCGTCGCGCTGCTGCTCGAGATCCGCGGCCAGCGATCGTTCGAGGACGAGGCTCACGAGGGCGACGACCGCCACCACGAGCGCCACGTGGCTGAGCAGGAGCTTCGTGCGAAATGTGAGCGTCGGCACCGGCGGGGTGGCCGACCTACTCGGGCCGGCGCGCGATCGCGAAGAGCTGCGCGCCGCGGCTCTGGGAGTTGAGCCGGAACGCGAGGCGAAGCGCGGCGCAGATCAGGTCTTCTTTCAGGCCGTAGGGCTTACCGCTGAACGACGCCATCGAAGCGTCCGGGTTCAGGTTGGCGTACCACTTGGAAAGATCGTGAAAGGGAAAGCCGGCGTTCCAGACCTTGATCGGCGCGAGCCCGGCGCGGACGAGGAGATCGCGGACGTCGTCGGTCTTGAAATGGCGCACGTGGCCGACGCGGCGCTCGGTCTCGCCGACCCGGCCGCTCTGCGTGGTCACGATGAGGTGCCCGCCGGGGCGGAGGAGCCTGGCCGCGTTGGCGAGGAACGTCTCCGGATCGTCGAGGTGCTCGATGATCTCGGTCGCGACCACCGCGTCGTGCTGGCCGAGCCCGTCGGGGAGGGGGAGCGAGAGGTTGGCAACCCCCCAAGTCGCCCACGGCATCGCCGCCTTGTTGTGCTCGATCTGAGCCGTCGAGAGGTCCAGCCCCGCGAGCTGGGCGGTAGGGAGCACCCGGCGCAACTCTTCGAGCAGCTGCCCGCGACCGCAGCCGAGGTCGACGACGCTGCGCGGCGCGAGCCGCTGGAGCTCGCGCGCGAGGGTGGCGACGCGAAAGCGAGGCGCCGCCATCTTGCGAAAGTAGTCGTTCGTGCCCGGCCGGTCGGCGTCATAGAACGCACGATTCCGCTCTGCCGCCGAGCCTTCGCCAGCCGAGCCTTGGGCGGTGGAGCCCTCGGCAGTGGAGCCTTCGGCGGCGGAGCCTTTGGACGGTGTCGCCTCGGCGGGGGCGTCGCTCATGGCGAGGCTATACCACGGCGCGCGCGCGGCGTTCGCGCCACCACGTCACCAGACGCTCGAAGCACCAGAACACGTTCAGGAGCACGATCGGCTCGATGACCTTGCGGTAGCGCCCCTCCATCACCGTCATGTGCGCGGAGTACAGCGCCAGGGTGAGGAGGAGCGTGATGGCGGGGAGCGGCCGGATGCGGCGCCAGAGCGTGATGACCGCGCCGATCGTCGAAGTAAGGATGAGCGGGAACCAGATCACCCGCTCTTTCAGGCAGATCTTGCCGAGATCGTTGTCGAGCCCCGCCATCGGCCAGTTGTGACCGAACGAGAGGAAAATGAAGTTCTCGAAGATGAGGCGCGGGAGCTTGTGCTTGTTGGCCACGAGCTCTTGCTGGAACCGCGCCCGCACGTCGCGACCCTCTTCGTTCGGGTCGAGCGTGAACTTGACGATGCCCTGCCGCTTGGTGCGCCACTTGTAGGGGTGAAACGGGCTGATGTAGTAGCTCGGCGACGAGAACACGTAAGTGTACCGCCGGCCGCGCTTGGGGCCCCACGTGACCTGGTAGTCGCGCGCGCCGCTCGCGAAGTAGATCGCGACGTTGGTGCCGTCGCCGAACACGGTGTAGCGGTGGAGGTGCACGTATGCGTGCTTGGCGGCGGGGACGAAGCCGATGGCCATGATGCCGACGGCGCCGGCGACGAGGAGAGGCCACCACCGCTTGCGCTGGAACCAGAGGGCGTAGGCGCTCGCGAAGACGGCCGCTGGAACCGCCACCGACTTGGTCAGGACCGCCATCGTCCACACCGCGATCGAGGTGAGGAACCGCACCGGGCTGCGCTTCTTGGCCGCCCGCGCCGCCAGCCACAGGCCCGCCCCCACGAGCGGCAGCAGCAGCGTCTCGGACATGTAGTACATGAACACGAAGACGTGCGTGGGGAGCAGGCCCATGACCGCGATGTACGCGAGGGCCACGCGGCGATCTTTCACGACCTCGCGTGCGAGCAAGTACCAGAACAGCATTGTCAGGTACGAGAGCGCGAGGTTGATGAACGCCATCGGGTATTCGGCGTCGTTCGTGAGCTTGCGCGTCGTGTAGAGCCACCACTGGTAAAACCATGGGTTGGCGCTGCCCATCGGCCCCGGCTTGAGGAAGTTCTGGGCGTTGTCCCAGTGCCGGTGCATGTCGGAGTAGATGAGCTGCGACGGGCGATAGAAGATGATCACGCCCCAGAAGCGCAGAGCGAGCGCGCCCGCGATGAGCACGTGCCAAAAGAACGTGCCTCGAGGCGAGACGAAGGCGAGGAGCCGCCGGAGGATCGCCACGTCAGCCCTCGCCCAGGCGCTTGGGCAGGCTCACGAGGAGCTGCGCGAGCCCGCGGATGCGGCCGAAGATGCCGCGCCCGCCCGCGAGGAGCGACTTCGCGATGGTGAGGGCGCGGAGCGCGGGCGTGTAGGGGAACCACCACGTCTCGCGCTTCACGACCATGCGGTCGGTGAGCACGAACTTGCGCTGCGAGAGGGCGTCGATCGCCGACGGGCCGCTCGCGGCACCCCAGCCCGACGCCCCCGAGACCGTCCAGGGCATCTCGCCGATCAGCTCGCCAAACGCGTGGTTGTTGACGACGACGACGGGGGCGCGCAGGCGCCGCGCGAACGTGCGGCCGTAGCCGACGCGCTTCGTCCAGACGCTGATGGTCTGCGCGTCGCGCTGACGGTGCACCTCGGCGACCGCCGCGTCCTCGTTCGCGACGACGCAGACGGTCAGGACGGGCCCGCCCGCGTCGCCGAGCGCGAGCGCGAGATCGCGGGCGCCCTCCGGCAGGGAGACGACGGTGGGGGCCACGCGCGCTTCGTCGTCGGCGACGATCTCGGCGCCGGCCTCGAGCGCCGCCTCGATCGGCGCGCGTAGAGCGTCGGCCTGCGACGCGTTCGCCAGCTCGGGGATGACGCTCTCTTTGGCCCCGAGCTCTTTGGCGAGCTCGGCCAGGCGCGACGTGAGGGCCCTCTCGGCTGATTTCTCGACCACCACGCGCTTCAGGGCCCCCCCGCCGCGGCCGGCGTCGTGGAAGGCGGCCCACACGAGCGCGCGCGCGGTGCGCTCGATGTCGGCGTCGTTGGCCCCCGCCTCGAGGCGGCAGCGGACGCCGCGCTCGGCGGCGAGCGCGGCGAGGCGTGCGCAGCGCGCGCGGTCGCCGGTAAAGAGGACGAGGTCGACGCCGGCGTCGATCGCGGCCTCGGACGGATCGCCGTCGGCGGGGAGCACCGTCACCACGCCCGCGGGGACGAGACCGTCGAAGAGGGCGGCGACCGCCTTGGCCGTGCGCGGGGCGCCCGGGCTCGGCTGGAACACGACCGCGTTGCCGCAGATCAAGGCAGGGACGATGGCGCGGATGGGCGCCGCCACCGGGTGGCCGGCGGGAGCGAAGAGCGCGACGACGCCGAGCGGCTCGCGCTCGACGCGCCCGGCCTTGCCCGGGTAGACGAGCTGGCCGAGCTCGACGACGGAGGGCTCGAACTTCTCGATCGCCTCACGGCGCCAGGCCCCGAACAGCCTCGCGTTGGCGAGCACCTCGGTGATCGCCGCCTCTTCGAGCGGCGTGCCGCGCTCGTCGTGGACGACGTTCGCGAGATCTTCGATGCGCGCGAGGAGGCGCCGCTCGACCTTCTTCATGGCCCGAAGGCGAAGGCGGAGCGGCTCCTTGGCCCACGCTCGCTGGGCCTTCTGGGCGCGCTCGACGAGCGCGGTGATCGACGGCGCGCCCGCGCCCGCGGGCTCGACGTCGGCGGGGGCGGGCGACGACGAGACGCCGTTCTGAT
This sequence comes from uncultured Polyangiaceae bacterium, assembly GCA_938004815.1. Taxonomy (GTDB): domain Bacteria; phylum Myxococcota_A; class Polyangia; order Polyangiales; family Polyangiaceae; genus Xiheicaenibacterium. The sequence goes on from CALKVR010000012.1 coordinate 9,701, forward strand.
CGTCGTCCGGCTCGGCTGCACGAGCGCTCGACACCGCGGCGCCGTCGCTCTCGGGGGCTCCTGACATCGACGTTTACTCCGCCGCGCGCTCGAGCGGCCGCGCCTGGAAGTCGACCTTGAGCTTGGAGACGCTCGCCATGCGCTTGCCGGTGCGGATGAGCTCGACGTTCTCGACGAACTGCACGTCGACCTCGATGTCGCCCAGGTACTGCTTGAACACCTGGAGGATCTGCTGGAGCACGTCGTCGGAGTACCGGCCGCCCTTCACGACGCGGAAGTACATGTGCCCGGGGCGCTCTTGCTCGACCTGGAAGAGGCGGATGGCGTGGTCGTACTCCTTGAGCAGGTGGGCGAAGAACGTGCCCGGTACGTAGCGGCCGTCGGTGCCCACGATGATCGACTGAACGCGCCCCTCGATGGCGCCGAGGACCGGTAGGCCGCGGCCGCAGGGGCACGCGTAGCCAGGGTCTTTGGCGACCGCGAGGTCGCCGATGCGGTAGCGGATGAACGGCAGGCAATAGTTGTTGAGATCGGTGATGACGACCTCCCCCGCCTCGCCCGCCTTCGCCGGCTCGCCGCCCTTGAGCACCTCGACGATGTAGCCCTCGCCGACGACGTGGTGTCCGGTGTGGGCCTCGCACTCGTACGCGATGCCGCTGAACTCGCGCGAGCCGTACTTGTCGAAGACCTTGCAGCCGAACGCGTCCTCGATGAGCTTGCGGCTCGCGTCGGGCAGCGTCTGCGCGCTCGTCATCAGCGCCTTGGGCTTGATCTTCATCCCGCCGGGGCGTCGCTTGAGGTACTGCGCGATGAAGTCGAACGCCTCGGCGTACCCGTCGACGAGCACGGGGCGGGCCGCTTCGACGGTGCGGATCATCGACTCGAGACCGGCGTCGTTCATCTCGAACACGGGGATGAACGTGCGGCGGGTGAGCGCGGCGTCGAGGCGCTCTTTCATCTCTTGCGACTTGTTCATGCCGATCGTCTGGTGCCAGAGGCGCACGCAGGGGTCGCCGAACCGGTAGCCCGTCCACTCTTGCGAGCGCAGGGTGGCGGCCCAGCGAAACTCGAGCTGAGCCTTGTCGGCGTAGCAGACGAACGGCTCGCCGGTGGAGCCGCTCGTCGAGATCTTGAGCACCTTGTTCTTGTCGTGGGTGGTGCTCAGGATGTCGAAGTGGAGGTGCTCGCGGACGTCGTTCTTGGTCAGGTACGGGAGCTTGTGGAGGTCGGCCTGGCCGCGGATGTCTTCGGGGCGGATGCCGGCCGCCTTCATCTTCTCGCGGTAATAGGGCACGTCGCGGTACGCGTGGCGCACGAGCCGGCGGAGCTTCTCGTCTTGCAGCTCTTTGACGTCGGACGGTGAGAGCCACTGCGTCTTGTTGAGCAGATCGTAGTAGCGCTCGACATCCTTCGTGATCATCCAGTGCGTCTGGTCGAAGACGGAGAGGTACGCTTTCCAGTGGGCGCGGCGGGGCAGGGGCGAGGCGGGCGTGCGATCGAGGGCGGACTTGCGGCTCAAGAACTGCTCGCTGACGTCGGCGGCGCGCTGACCGAACCGGTACTCTTTGGCGGCGGCGGCCAGATCGACGAGCGCCTTGGCCGACGCGCGGTAGGCCTGACCCTCGAGGAAGCTCGTGCCCGCGCGGCGATCCTCGAAGAGCGTCTCGACCTCGCGGTACGTGTAGCCCTTGGCGTGGGCGGCCACCATGATGAAGCTCTGCCAGTAGTAGTAGGCGCCCGAGTAGTTGAGGAGATCGAGCATGACCTCCTTGGCGCACATCACGAAGCCGCTCTTGTTGTCGCGCAGCGACATGTTGAACGTCGTGTTCAGCAAGAAATTGAGACCGCGGCTCAGGTTGTAGCGAGCCCCGCGCGCGCGGCCGACCGGGCTGCGAAAGCCCTGTACGACGTCGACGCTGTGCTCGATGAGCTCGCGGTGCAGGCGGAGCAGGTCTTCGGGCTGGTACTGGAGGTCGGCGTCGATGACGGCGACGACCGGCGCGCGGGCCGCGACCGCGCCCGTCTTCCACGCTTGGGCCATGCCCCGGTTCACGCCGTGGAACCGGCCGATGACCTTGTCGGGGTACTTCTCCTCCAGCTCTCGGATGCGGTCGGCCGTCTTGTCGCTGGAGCCGTCGTCGACGAGGATAAGCTCACCATCGATGCCGCCCCGTTCGAACGTCGCGAGCACACGGCGCGTGAGCTCGGCGAGGTTCGACTCCTCGTTGTAACAAGGAGCGATCACCGAAATTTGAAGTTCTGACATTGGGGGGCCTTTTACTATAGGTAGGGCCGCCGCGCACCTCACCCGTCCGGGTCTTTGAGCCGGTAGCCGAAGCCCGGGACGGTCTCGATCGCGTCCTCGTAGGGGCCGAGCCGGCTGCGCAGGCGACGGATATGGGTGTCGACGGTGCGGGTGCTCAGCTCGCGCGGCATACCCCAGACCTCTTCGAGCAGGTCGGCGCGAGAGAACACCCGGCCCGGGTTCTCCAAGAACAGGGCGAGGAGCTTGAACTCGAGCGGCCGGAGCACGACCTCTTCGCTCTCGAGGAAGACGCGGTGACGGACCGGATCGATTTCGAGGCCGCCGCGCCTGAGGCGCTTGCCGGCGTCGGCGGCGGCGGACGCCTGGCTGCGCTCGAGCGTGCGCCGAGCCAGGGCGCGCACGCGGAGGACGAGCTCGCGCACGCTGAAGGGCTTGACGACGTAATCGTCGGCGCCGACCTCGAACCCGACGATACGGTCATATTCGTCACCGCGGGCCGTCAGCATCAGTACGCCGACCTCGGCCGTGGCCGGGTCGGATCGAAGCCGACGGCACACCTCGGTGCCCGAGACGTCGGGGAGCATGAGATCGAGGATCACGACCGCGGGGCGCATGCGCTGGACGGCCGCGAGCCCGTCGGCGCCGGTGGATGCGCCCTCGGCCTCCATCCCGGCCTCGGCGAGGTTGAACGTGAGCAGGTCACGGAAAGCCTCTTCGTCGTCGACGACGACGACCCGTTCGCGCGCCTCGGAGCTCACGACGAGAGCTTACCAGCGCGTCGTTCCAGCAGGGTGCGCGCTTGCCGCTCGGTCGACCTGGACACGGAGCCGACCAAGGCGACCGCGAGGGTGCCAGACCGGAAGAGCCCGCGGGCCACGCGGCGCACGTCGGCCGGCTCGACGCGGGCGAGCCGCTCGGCCCGGTCGCGCGGGGTAAGCGGCGCGCCCCAGAGAGCGCTGAGGGCGACGTCTTCGGCGGTGGACTCCGGCTGGTCGGCCGCGCGGTCGGCCTGCCAGCGCGATCGCTGCACCGCCTTGTCGAGCTCGGCGCTCGTGGGGCCGCGCTCGGCGAGATCGCTCATCATGCCGAAGAGCTCGAACAGGACCTCGCCGATGGCGTCGTCCTGAGCCTCGGCGCCGATGTCGAAGAGGCCGACGTCGGCGTACGGCTCCCACCCGGCGAAGACCTCGTAGCAGAGTCCGAGGCGATCGCAGAGCGTCTCGTATAGGCGGGTCGACGTGCCGTCGTCGATGACCCGAAGGAGGAGCTCGGTCGCCGGCTCGGTGCGCGCGCCGCGCCCGGGGCCCAAGCACGCGACGCGGACCGAGACCTGGCTCGACGCCGTGCGCACCACCCTCAGGCTCGGCTCGTGCGGGCGCGCCCGGAACACTGGCGCCCGTACGGTCGTGCCACGGCGGTGTCCGCCGAACGCTCGCTGAACGATAC
>CALKVR010000013.1 GCA_938004815.1 uncultured Polyangiaceae bacterium
ACACCGACACGTTGCTCCGCGGCTGGGCGGTGATGGTGAAGGTCGACCCGTGCAGTGACGGCGGCGACGGCTGGTACTGGTACGAAGTCTTCAGCACCACCGACGGCTCGAGCCCCGTCGTCGACGCGCGGGGCGCCGGCACGTGCACCGGCTGTCACGGAACGGGTGCAGACTTCGTGCTTACGCCGGCGCTCTGAGGGACCCGCGGGCAATGACCTCGGCGCGGGCTGCGAGGACGGGGGCGGCCTCCAGGGTGGCGACGATCGCGCGAAGGGCGTCGACGACACCGATGCCGTTCGCGTTGACGGTGAGGCCGGCGGGGTGAACCTCGGCGATCCATTCGCGCCCGAGGGGGAGGAGGGCCTCGCGAACCGGAGGGGCGAGGAGGGCCCCCATCGCGGGCAGTTCGCCGTGGAGGTGGAACACCTGGTCGAACGCGGGATCACCGATGGTGAGGTCGGCGCTGGTGAACAGCCTGTCGAGCTCGTCGCGGCGGTCGGGGGTGACCAGGAACTTGCCTCCGAGGGGCGTGGGGAACGGCATCTTGATCGCGAGCTTGAAGGTGCGGTAGCGATCGCGGACGACGGTGGCGACGAGATGCGCACCGCCGACGGGACCCTGGAGCACGACGGTGTCGTCATCGAACGTGAGACCGTACTGGGCCGCGATGGGACGGAGACCGTCGAGCAGATCGGCGAAGGGCTTCGTTCGCCCGAGGCGGCGCTTGTCGTCGCGGACTAGGCGAGCGATCACGAGCGCGCGTGCGATGACCCAGTCGAGCTGCTCACGCGAGGAAGCGGCCCCGACCTCGATGACGACTTCTTCGTCGCTGGCGTACACGTGGGTGTACCGGGCGGCAGCGCGGATAGCCTCACCGGTCAGGGTAAGAAGCGGCTCGAGCATCGGCGGCTCGTCGACGACGATCGACAGCGGCCGGCTGTAGCCGGTGCGCAGATCGAGCCCGATCTCGAGCGGAGTATCGTGGCGGATGCGGACGTTGAGGACGGGCGGGTGGTGGTAATAGAAAGTTCGGTCGGGGTCCAAGAGGGAGGTTTTGGGGATTGGCGTCCGCCGGTGCTCGCGCGCGATCTGCATCCAGCCGCCCTCGACGCGCCTGCGCTCGAGGACGTGGGGCTCGATGAGGGTCGATCCGGCGAGGAACCAGAGGCGTGAGAACTTCTGCCTCATGACGAGCTCGGCGCGCTGCGCGTCGGTCAGGGGCGGGACCTTGCCCGGCTTCGGCCACATCCAGAACATCAGCCCGGCGAACCCCGCCAGGGCTACGACGCCCACCACGAGCACGAGCTCTTTCGCCATGAACGGTCATCCTCGCGAGGGCGCGGGACCGGACATCGGGTCAGCGGCGGGCGGTGACGATCCAGGTTCGGGCGTCGAAAAGGACGCCTTCGTCGGTCTGGTGGGCCTCCATCACTCGGCGGAGGCGGCGGACGACCCTCCGCGCGTGGGCTGCGGGCATCCGGGCGATCGCGCCGCGCACGGCGTGGATCCCAGATGAGCTCGACCGCGGCCGAGGCGTCGCTCCATGCGCGGGACGGATGCTCGCTCGCGAGCCGGACCGTTTGCATCCTCACGCAAGCATGCACACGGCGCCCCCCCCGCAGACGGCACGTCAGTGGTTCGCCTTCTGGCGGGCTTGGCCCTTCAGCTCCTTCGCCTTGCCCTCGGCCTCCATCTGCTCGTTGTCGATGAGCGCGCCTGCGCCCTTCTTCACGGCGCCGGTGACCTCTTCGATCTTGCCCTTGGTGCGCTCGGCCGCCTTCGCGGCCTCTTTCTGGGCTTTGCCTTTCAGCTCTTCGGCGCGGCCCTCGGCTTCCATCTGCTCGTTGCCGATCGCCCGGCCGGCGGCCCCCTTCACCTTGCCGCCGACCTCGCGGGCGGTGCCCTCGATGCGGTTCGTTTGGTTGCTCATGCTGACGGGAGTTGCAATCTCCGGTCCGCGTCGCCGGCGCGCGGGCAAAGGTCGGCTCGCCGCGCGCGCGGTGGGGCGAGCGCGCGCGACCGAGGCGGAGTGAGACACGAAAGGGAGCCCCGCGCGATGGAGTAGGATCTCGACGTGAGCGCGTTCGACCTATTGCCGACAGAAGCGAAGTGCCCGGCGTGCGGCGCGCACTTCGATCGGCTCGCGGTCCGCGAGGTGCTCGTGGCGGCGTGCCCGGGTTGCGGCGGGTTGTGGCTCGACAGCGCCGCTTGTTACGCGCTCACCGACGGCTCGCTGCCCGATCCGTGCGAGGCGTTCATTCGCGACGTGACGGAGAACGCCGTCGGTCGCACGGCGTCTGCGGGCTACCGCGCTGCGCCGACGCTCGAGCGCGTGTGCCCGGTGTGCCGCGAGCCCCTCACGCAGAGGAGCGTCGAGCGGCCGCGCGTCGTCGTGGACGTGTGCGCTCACGGTACGTTCTTCGACCACGGCGAGCTCGCCGGGGTCATGGACCGGCAGGCGGAGCGACGAGCGAGGACCGCGCGCGAGGTCGCCGCGTTCCGCGCAGACGCCGAGGTGACGGTCACGGCGCGGATCGCCAAGGCCATCGGCGTGCTCTTCACGGACGTCGGAAGGCCGCCGAAGCGCTGAGGCGGATGGTCGCTTTCGAACCGCGGGGACTGGCGATCTGCCGAATCGATCGTAAGCTTCGGACTCGAGGCGGAGCCATGAGCCAAGGTCGCAAGAGCGTGGTCGAAGAGTCGAAGCACAAGGGCATCGTCGCAGGGGCGACGGTCGCCGGCGCAGTAGTGGTGGGGGCGCTCGGGTTTCCGATCCTGGCGGGCCTGGCTGCCATCCCCGCGACGGCGCTGACCTACAGCTGGTGGAAGCACCGCTCCAAGAACGGCATCAAGTTCTAGCGCGGGCGGCGCGCTTCGTGGTGGCGGCGCGCGTCTTCGGGGCGGGCAGCGCGGCCTGGTAGGCGTCGCTGACGAGCTCGCGAAAGATCGCACCGTCGGCCTTCGCCAGATCGATGGCTATGTATCCGAGCCGCGTCCAGCCGCCGAGGGAGAAGAACGCGTCGGGAAAGCTCTCGAGGAGGGCGTCGCGACGCTCGGCAGGCTCGACCTTCAAGTTGACACGTTTGTCATCTCCGAGGGTCGCGAAGATCTTCCGCTTCGTGCGGAACGCGGTGCGCTCCATGTGGGGGACGGCCTCGACACCTTCGAGCGAGAGGACGAGCTTGCGAAATTGAGCAGGAGTCATGAAGCCTCGGTGGTCAT
>CALKVR010000014.1 GCA_938004815.1 uncultured Polyangiaceae bacterium
CTCCGCGACAACGCCGGCAACCAGTCGGCCACCGCGCGCCAGCTCGGCATCTCGCGGCGGGCGCTTCTCTACAAGATGGAACGCTACGGCATCAAGGTGAAGCGCGAGCTCGGTTGAGCGCGGATTGCCGTCATCACGGCCGGCGGCTACCCTGGGTGTCGTGCGTGCTCGCTTGACGTCGGCTTGCTTCGTCGCTCTCGCCGGCGCCTCGTGCACCGTCCTCTTCGATCGCGACCGGTTCGACGACGGCAGCCACGCTCCCGGCGGCGCGGGCGGCGCCTCGACGACGACAGCGTCGTCGACGTCGACGGCGTCGTCATCGGCATCGACGGGCTCGCCCGCGTCATCGTCGAGCAGCGGCCTCACCGGGACCTGCGTACCGCACCTTTTCCACGAGGGGTTCGACGGCGCTCTCGGCCCGGTTCTCGCCCCAGACGGCTCGGATGCAGCGAGCATCGTGACGACTCCCGTACGGTGGGGGACCGGTGCCTACCGCATCGCGCTGACCGACGCAGACCAGTACACCCTGCTCCGGTACCACGACATCGAATACGACGAGGAGTACTGGATGGGCTGGAGCACCCTTCACGAGGGCCCCGAGCTCACCGATGGCACCAGGCTCTTCTCCATCGAGTGCGTGACCTCCACCAGCCCGGACCCGTACATGGAGGCGTACCTGTTCAGCCTGCAGATGAACCCGGCGACCCCCAACCTGCCGTACTACGCGGCCGGCGTGATCGACGACCTGCTCGACGACGCTCAGGGCGGCGGGGTTCCAGGCTTCGACGACCTCGACACCATCGTCGACGACGGCGCATTCTCGGATTGGGTCGTCCACCTGGTGCTCTCGGAGACCGACGACGGGCTCCTCGAGCTCTATCGAAACGGAGCCCAGGTCTATTCGGCGAGCGGCATCACCGCGCCTCAGGCTTGCACCAACAACTTCCACATCGAATGGACGCTCTACCGTTGGCAGGCGATGCCGCCACCGCAGTCGCTCGTGCTCGATGAAATCACGCTTATCCGGGGGCCCAACTCGCCGCTCACGAGCGCCGACGTGCTCTATACGCTCACCCCGGAAGCCGACTGCTTCGCGAACTGACAGCGCGGCCCCGGGAACCTCGGGCGGTCTCGGTTGTCGATCGACCCCACGATGCGGTGGCTCGCTTTGCTCATGACCGTGGCGGCGGGTGCTTGCGGGGGCGCTCCCCCGGCAACCGTCGGAGCCGACCACGGACACGTCGAGCGCCCCGGCGTCGCGGCAGAATCGCACCTCGACGTCCCTGGCCCAGCGGCCACCGAGGTCACCGAGATCACGATCGCGCGACCGGAGACGGTCGCTTGTGCGCTCCCGTCGAAGTCGTGGACCGGCGTCGTCCAGTTGCGACAAGGCGGGCCCGACTTCGCGACGGTGCGGACGACGGAGAGCACCGTGCACATCGACGCGGGAGGCGGCGCAGCGATCGTCGACGTGACGGGCGCGTTCGATCTTTCGGCGGTGGTGTCGGCGCCCAGCGTGTTCTTGGCCCGACCGATGGCCCTGGGTGACTTCGCAGTCCCGCTGGCCCACACACCGCTCGCCCTCGCTGCTCCGCACGCGGAGGGGAGCCTGACCGTCGAGCTCGACGTATCCGACCGGTTCGAGGCACCGCTCGCGGTGACCCAGGTGGTCCGGTGCGCCGACCTGACCCCCACGACGGCCGGATACGAGGCGCATCAGTTCGTACGCATGCCCAAGAGCATCGACGTCGCGATCCAGGCAGGGACCGAGCTCCGCTCGAGCCCGCGCGGCGCGGCGGTGGCGCGCGTTCGCGATGGGGGGGGGCCCGTGCGATACGGCACCCTCGAACACGGCGCGCGACGCGTCGTCATCGAGGGACAAGGCTACCTGGCGGCAGGCTGGGTCGCGGCGGACCGTGTCTACGTCCCGCACGCCGGGTACGGCAGCGGCTTCGGATCGATGAGCGGCATCCATTGGGCCAGGAACCACTCGGCGACGTGCAAGACGTCGGTACCCATCTGGGGCCAGGTCGGCGGCGAGCGCGCCGTCATTGGTCGAACCAAGCCTGGCTCTCGCTTCGTCGGGGGCTCACAGGGTAACGCCGTCCCCCGAGGTTTCGTGGCGATCGGCCCCGCGTCCGCGTGGATCGAGCTCGCGCCCGGCGCCCAGCTCCTGATGCTGAAGAGCGATCTCGAGCGCTGCTCGCCGGCGCGCTGAGCGCAGCGTTCTCAGGGGTCGAGCGGCGCCGAGCCGAAGCCGACCGAGAAGCGCCGGCACCACACGACGGCGCTCTTGAAGCGCGCGGGATCGACGTCGGCGGGCACCTCGTAGTTCTGGCTTCCGAGGTTTCCGCGCAGCGGCGCGAGGATGACGTGATCGCCATCGTCGTAGGCCGACCATCCGGATTCGGTCGCCGGCGTGGCCGAGAGCATGACGACGAGCTCGGGACCGTTCGACGTCACCAGGTCTTCGAACCGAAGCACGCGTGATCCGTCGGCCCGCTCGAGCAGCTTGGCGCGGCCGCTCGTTTCGTGCTCCAGGCTCCGGAACGCGCCCTCGGCCACCGTCTTCACGTCGGCGGCACCGCCCGAAGGCGCGGCCTCCTCGACCGTGGCGTCGACGAAGAGCTTCCACGGTTCGAACCAGTACACCCCCGCGCCAGCTGCGATCCCGATGACGACACACGCCGCTACGATCAGCGCTCTACCCACTAGTCGTCCTTCTTCTTCTTCTTGCCTTTCCCCTTCCCCTTTTCTTTTTCCTTCTCCTTCGCCTTGTCCTCGTTGGTCTTCATCGAGTTGTTCGGCGGCTTCGGCTGGCCGGCTTTGGGCGGGAGCTGGGTCGCGGGCGTCTTCGGGCTGGCAGTTGGCGGTCCGCTCGAGGGCGGACCGTCTTCGCCTTCCTCGTCGATGGGTGGCGGCGTCGCGTCGGCATCGGCAGACGGCGCCGCGCTCGGCTCGCCATCCGGAGTGCCGGTCGAATCGGGAAGCTCGATGCGCGCGGCCGCAACACGATCCATCCGCTCGACCTGCGGCGAGTCGCCGAGCATGACCCAGGCTCCGACGCCGACGCCGACGAGGAGCATCGCACCGCCGATCGCGCCGACGACGGCGATCGGCGGCACGCCCCCGCGGACGCGGGTAACCGAGCCCGGTGGCTGCGCGATCACGACCGGGAACGACGTCGGCTCCGCGGCGCCGGGCGCGGTGCGCGTCGCAGCGGTCACCTCTCGAG
>CALKVR010000015.1 GCA_938004815.1 uncultured Polyangiaceae bacterium
GCCGTTCGCTGCCCAACGTCGGGGGAGCGAAGACGCTGGCCAGCAACAGCGGCTTCGAGGACGCGCTCGCTCGGGCCGACGCCGTCGTCGCGCAGAGCCACGCGCGGCTCACGGGCCATTCGGGCCGGCCTCCGCAGCCCACGGCTGGCGGGGCTCCGCCTCCAGCGGCTCCTCCTCCGGCGGCCAGCGGCGCCGCGCTCGACATGCGCGCGCCCAAGAGCGCGCGCCGCGGCTCGCGCTCGGGCCGCCGCTCCAACCCGGCGATCAGCGTCGATCCTGCCTCCAACGAGGCGACCACGAACCCGCTCCCGCTCACGCCGTCGGGGCTCCAGCCGCCGCCGGTTCAGACCAAGCGCTTCGAAGAAGAGGTCACGACCGAAGGCGATCGCGCGACCGTCATCGTTCGCTACGACGACCTCGACGAGCAGACCAACGTGCTCACGGGCATGGAGCGGGGGGTCGAAATCGAGGAGGCGAAGCCGCCGTCGTCGTCGTCGGCCAGCCGCCGCAAGAAGACCGTCAACGAGGACAAGCGCAAGACCATCAACACGTCGAACAGCGCCGCCGCGGCCGCCGCGGCCGAGCGGGGCTCCCGCGGCGAGGGCGGCAGCCCGGGCGCAGCCGCTGGGGCCGTGGTCTCGCCACGCGAGAGCTCGCCGCCGGGGCGTGACCTCAGCCGCATCACCGCCGTCCGCGTCGCTCTCGTGGCCGACCCGGCGCGTGGGACGGTCGAGGTCATGCCGCTCGTGCCGAACGAACCCGCTCCGGCGGGGCTCGTGACCGCGATCCTCGTCCCGGTCGACGGCAGCTCGAGCGCGCAGCTCCAAGAGCTCTTGAGCCGCACGCGACGCGGCAGCTGAGGTGAAGGAGACGCGACGCATGTCAGACGACGAACGACGAGCGCCGGACAAGATCCGCATCAGCAAGCTGCAAGAGGCGCAGATCGAGGCGCTGATGATCATCGATCGCGCCGCTGCCGAGATGTACTACGAGCTCGGGTTCGACGGCGCCGAGGTCCCGATCCGCACCGAGCAAGACTTTTACCGGCTGCCGCGCGACCACGCGGTTCGGGTGGCCGAGGCCGACCACGAGGTCGCGGGCTACGCGGCATGGCGCGACGAGGCCCCCGGCGTGGCGTACCTCGAAGAGCTGAGCGTCCACCCCGACTACCAGCGCTTCGGCGTCGCGACCAAGCTGCTGCAGCGCGTGCTGGAGGAGGCGCGCGAGAACGGGTTTCCGGCGCTGGTGCTCCGGGCGTGGGACAAGGCGGCTTGGGCCCAGCGGTTCTACGAGAAGCACGGCTTCCGTCCGCTCGGCGACGACGCTCCCGAGAAGGCCCGCGAGTGGCTCGCAGAAAAGACGGCCGACGGCCGACCGTTCCTCCGGCCCGGCGAGCGCGCGATGTGTCTGGCGATCACCAAGCCGGACGACGACGACGAATAGGGGTTCGGGCGCGTTTGGGGCGCTCCGCGGGACGGCGCGCCCCCTGTCCCGACCTCGCGCATGGAGTTGACATAATCCTTCTTATGCGACATCGATGGGCGAAGGGCGCGCATTTCACGCACCGAATTGCACGCTCGCGCAAACGGACGGCCGTGCCGGCGCCCGCGGCCCGGGGCGCTCAGCCCTTCTTGGGACGCTCGGCGCCAGGCGGCGGCGAGATGACGAGCGCGAGCAGAACGCCCCCGTTCGTCATGACGAACGCGTGCTGGCCGTGGGCGGCGGGCGTCATCGCGATCTCGTTGCCGGGCTCGATGCCGTCGATGACGGCGCCCTGCGTCGGCTCGACCAAGAAGATGCCGTAGCGTGTGGTGGTGACGAGGATGGCGCCCGAGACCTGGACCGGCGCGCTGATGCCGCCCTCGGGGAGCTTCTTGCGCCACAGGATGCGGCCGCGGTCGTCGGGATCGAGCCCCCAGAGGCCGGTGCGCCCCGAGCTCGCGATCAGGATGCGGCGCGGCGGCGCGTCGGGGCCCATGAGACCACCGGGACGCTCGCGGCCTGGGTGGGCCGGCTGCTCCCAGAGGAGCAGGTTGTTCACGCCGACGACGGCGTCGTTTCGCCAGAGCGTGCGGCCCGTCTCGGCCTCGAGCGCGTACACGCCGCCCTCGTAGTGCGCGACGAAGAGCCCGTCCGTGCCCGCGACCTTGCCCAGGACGGGCGTGGTGTCGGCGTCGAGGTACTGCGGCGGCTGACCGTCGGGGCTCGCCGCCTCGACCGTGAGATCGACCGTGGGCCACTGCTCGCTCCCGTCGCCGGTCGCGTAGGCCATGACGACGCCCTCGGAGAACGCGGTGAACGCCTTACCGTGGCCGACGGCGACGCCCGCGTGCCCGCCGATCTCGATGCCGAACGCCGGCGTGCGGTGCTGGTACCAGCGCATCTTGCCGGTCGCGCGGTCGAGCGACACGAGCGTGTCGTTAGCGTTCGTGATGAAGACGGTGTCGTCATCGATGACGGCGCGCCGCGCGATCTCGGCGTTGGTCGAGAACCGATACAAAAGGTCGCCGTTCTCGGCCTTGACCTTGTAGAGCGCGCCGTCGCCCGAGCCGAAGTACACGCAGTCTTCGTCGGGGTCGTAGATCGGCTCGCCCTGCACCGGGCCGAGGGTCTGGTACCGCCAGATCACGTCGCCGCTGCGCGCGTCGACCGCGTAGAGGCCGCCGTCTTGCGAGCCCACGAAGACCCTGAGCCCCCGGATGTCGAGCCCAGGGCGGCCGCGCTCGTACGCGAGGTCGGCGATCTTGGCAGGATCGGTGATGGCCTTGCGGTACGCGACGCCGAGCGCGCCGCCCGGCCGATGCAGCCACACCGGGTTCTCGGGCACCGCCTCGCCGCGGAGGGCGTCGCAGCCGGTCGCCGCGATGGCCGCCGCGCCGCCGGCGAGCAGCGCGCGCCGGCCCAACGCATCGACGCGACGCGCGTCAGTGGCCATGGCCCTCTTCGCCCTGCTTTTTCTGCATCTCGAGGATCTGCTGCTTGATCTTCTCGAGCTCCTCGGGCGACGGCGTGCCCTTGGGCCCGCCGAGGTTGCGCTTCGGCCGAACGAGCGTCGGATCGATGCCGCGGAGCGTCTCCTCGACGAGCGCGCGGAGGTGGGGCGTCTGCGGCCCCTCGAGGGTCGGGACCTCGAGAGCCTTGTAGAGGGCGACGAGGATCTCTTTGCCCTTGTCCTTCTCGCCCTTGACGAGGTGCATCCGGGCTTGGTGGTACTTCGCCAGATCGACGTACGACTTTTCGACGCCTTCGAGCTCTTTGAAGACGTTCATCGCGCCGTCGTAGTCCTTTTTCGCCTCGAGCGCGAAGCCCTTGCCCTCGATGGCGCGGGCGCGCACGTCGACGTCGGCCTTCGCGAGATCGGTCCGGAGCACGTCCTCATACGCAGAGAACGCCTGATCGGGCAGGTTCTTGTCGAGGTACGCCCCGGCCTGGCCGAGCTTGCCGAGGATGCCCGGGCCGGTGCCCGGGTGCTCCTCGACGACCTTGGTGTAGGCCGCGAGCACCGCGTCGGCCTTGGCCGGCTCGGAGCTGAAGACCGGCATCGGATCGAGCGCCTTTTGCTCGTCGGGACGCTTGTCGTCGGCGATCACCGGCGCCTGCTCGGTGAGGACGGCCTTGGCCAAGCTGTCGGTGGTCTTGCCCGCCTTCTCTTCGCGGTGCTCCAGGTAGTAGAGCACCCCCGCCGTTCCGACCACGCCGATCACGATGGTGGCGGCGACGGCCTTGAAGTTCTGGCGGAACCACTTGCTCGCGCCGGAGCCGGCGCGAGCAAGCGAGTCTTGGACCATCTCGCCGGCCGACAGGCCGACGGCGGTGCTGCCCTTCTTGCTCGCGGCCTCTTGCCGGCGCTTGAGGAGCTCTTTCGCGCGGAGGTTCTTGTCCTTCGGGAGCGGCTCGCGGGCCGCGACCGCCTCGTCGTCGCCCTCGGCCTCGTCGTCGTCGGCCTTCTCGGACTTGTCGGCGCCGCGCTTCTGCTCGGTGCGCGCGCGACGCTTCTTCATCACCTCGTCGCGGCGGCGGGCGGCGCGGTTGGGAACCGCGGCCTCGTCGCCCTTGGCCTCCGCCCCCTCGCCCTCGGCCTGGTCGACGCCGAGCGCCTCGGCGACGCCCTTGGTCGAGGCGTCGCGCTCCTCGGGCTCGCCGTCGTCGTCGGACTCGTCGTCGTCGGTCCCGTCCGCGTCGTCGCCGGAGGCCGCCGCCTTCTCGTCGGCGTCGTCACCGTCGTCCGCGGCATCGGCGCGCTCGTCCTCGCGCTCGTCCTCGTCGCGGTCTTCTGCCTCTGCTTCCGGCGCCTTGCCCTTGTCCTTGGCCACGGGGGGGACACTAGTCCCACGGCCCGCTCGTGTCGACCTCACAGACCGCCGCGAAGGCCGTGGAACGCCTGCTCACCAGGGCTGGGGCGGCGGCGGCGGGATCGGCGCTCGCAGCGGAACGAGGGCGCACGTGTCGATCTCGACGGTCTGGG
>CALKVR010000016.1 GCA_938004815.1 uncultured Polyangiaceae bacterium
CAACCTGCACTGCGGCTACTCCGACATGGACGAGCCCACGCTTGCGATCGGCCCGTCGTGCTTGCGCACGGTTGCCAGCGAGACGCCCATGGCAGCTGGCGTGACCTGGGATCATCGGACGCAGATTTGGGGCACGGACGACTTCAACGCGGCGGGGAACGGCGAAGCTCCCGGTCCCGCCTTTCGCGAATCCATGCTCGTCGATCTGCCGACGGCCGAGCCGATCGTGATGGTGACGTCGGGTCCGCTCATGAGTGCGATGACCGAGGCAGGCGACGTCTTCATCTGGGGCGAGATGTGGAAGGGTTTCGATCCCGACGACATCATCGAAGTTCCGTTCCCGGTCAGCCATCCACTGCCGGCCCCCGCTCGGATCCTGGGCGAGGTCGCGCAGTGCATGCTTACGATCGACGACGTGGTCTACTGCTTCCGCAACAACAACAATGGCAAGCTCGGGCTAGACGATCCCGAGGTCTTCGCGCTCGAGCCCATGCTCATCGATCTTCAGAACGTCGCGCACCTTTCGGAGAGTGCGGAGCACGCCTGCGTCGTCGTCGAGAACGGCGAGGTGTGGTGTTGGGGAAGCAACCCGTTCGGCGCGATGGGGCAACCTTGGCCTGAGGTAGAATGGCACCCCGCCCCGCTCAGAGTCGAAGCCCTCCCTCCTGTCGATCGCGTTTTCGCCAGCCTGTTTGGGAGTTGCGCTCTTGAGCGCGATGGCAGGGCATGGTGTTGGACCCGGGAGACCTTTTTTGCGGGAATGCCGGCGTTTCCACCGATCGCCTGGCGTCCCGAACTACGTTTCGTGGACATCGGCGTCGGGAGCTCGTTCGCATGTGGTCTTGTCGAGGATGGACGCGTTTTCTGTGAGGGGCTGGCTGTTCCGGGCTGTAGCCCCGCAAAGAGTTGTTTCGTCGACGTGTTGAGCGCGCTCGGGGACCCGAACCCGTGAAGTCGAGTCACGCGGCACCGCCGCCTCAGCCGTGCCGAAACGAGACCATCTCGTCACTCAACGCCTGGCTACGTGAAGCATTCCACACGCGTCCCGAGCGAGCCGCACGGCTGCTCGTCTGCCGAGACGCGCGCCTCATCGCGTGCTTCGAGCATCCCGAAGCCGAGGTCCCAACACGTTGACGTTCGCAAGCACCAGCAGGAGGGGTGGGACATGTCCAGTCTCGAGAATGATCACACGGCAGCGGCGACGACATCTTCCGGCACCGTGCCACCGGAGAGGCGACGCGCCGGGCTGTTGATCTTCGACGAATTCGTCGTCGGCACCGCCGCTCCCGTCTCGCCGAGCGCGTGGGTCGACTGCCCGCCGGCCGAGCCTTTCACCGCTCCGCCCGAGACGGAACAGGTGCGCTCTGAGCCTGAGCTGGCGCTCTCTCTGGATCGACTCCGGCACATGGAGACCGAAACACCGTCTCGCCGCCGGTTCGTGGTGAAGCTGATCGACCTCCACAGCGACGGGCGGCAGATTCTCGTGGGGCGGGGTGAGGTGCGGTTGCGGCGCCCGCTCCTGCCCGTGCCCCGCGGCTACACGCGACACTGGTTCTTGGCGGGAGGCGATCCCGGTCGAGTGGGCGTCCTGAAGATCTGCGACGTCCGCGATGACGGTGCCGAGCGCGTGCGTGCAGAGATCGCGGTGCGGTTCGACAGGAAGCATCCCTGTCCGACAGCCTAACGGCCCACGTCCAGACCAAGCTCGGCCGCAGCGTCATGAGCCCTGGTCCTCCGCGGCTAGTGGCCCAGCCGCGCCTCGAGTAGGCTCTCCGCCCATGCAGCGCACTTTCTTGGGCTTGGTCTCGTTGGGCTTGTTCGCGCTCGGCGTCTCTTCGCTGGGCACCTCGGCGTGCTCGGCCGGCGCGGCTCGCAGCAGCAGGGCAGCAGCAACGCGTCGACGGGCTCTTTCATGGGCTCCGGCGGCATGACGGGCTGCTTCGGATCGTGCTCGCCCGATCTGCACCAGGTGCTCGACTGCGAGGGCAACGTCGTCGCCGAGTGCACCGGCTCCGAGGGCTGCAACCCGCTCACGCTCACGTGCGCGAACGCGTGCCAGAACGCGACCGACACCAAGCAATCGGTCGGTTGCGAGTACTACGCCATCGACATGGAGCAGTTCACCCCCGACTCGTGCTTCGCGGCCTACGTCGCGAACACCTGGAACGCGCCGGTGAAGATCAACGTCGAGTTCGGCGGTCAGGTGCTCGACCCTTCGACTTTCGCGCGGATCCCGCAAGGGCAGGGGCCGTCGCTCACGTACCAGCCGTACGACGCAGTGAACGGTCTACCGCCCGGTCAGGTGGCGATCTTGTTCTTGAGCGGCGCGAGCTTCAGCAGCGTGCCGTGCCCTGCCGGCGTCACCCCCGCGCGCGATCCCAGCGTCGGCGTGAGCGGCACCGGCATCGGCGGCGGGTTCCGCATCACGACGGATGTGCCCGTCGTCTCGTACCAGATGAACCCCTACGGGGGCGGCAGCGCGGCCGTCACCGCGGCGTCGCTCCTGCTGCCGACGAGCGCGTGGGACACCAACTACGTCACCGTGAACGTGTCGCCGCAGGACATCGCGTCGCCGTCGATGAACATCGTGGCGTACCAAGATGCGACCCAGGTCACGCTGCTGCCGACGCAGGCAGTCCAGGGCGGCGGGGGCATCCCTGGCGGCGCCGCCAACACGCCCCTCAGCTTCACCTTGAACAAGGGCCAGCAAGCGCAGATCACGCAGGCAGCCGAGCTCACCGGGAGCGTGCTGCAGAGCGACAAGCCGGTCGGGTTCTTCGCCGGGCAACCGTGCATGCGCTGGCCCACCGGCGTGGCCTACTGCGACCACGGCGAGCAGATGATCCCGCCGGTGCGCGCGCTGGGCAACGAGTACGTCGCCGTCATGCACCGGCCGCGCATGTCCGAGCCGGCGTACTGGCGCATCGTCGGCGCCGTCGACGGTACCCAGCTGAGCTACTCGACCGACGTCGGCGGTCCGGCGACGATCGATCGGGGGCAGCAGGTGGTCTTTCCGACGTCGACGCCGTTCGTCGTGTCGAGCCAAGATGAAGAGCACCCGTTCATGCTCTTCACCTACATGACGGGGTCGAACGCGGTCGCCGATGGCTACGGCGATCCCGACATGGTGATCAGCGTGCCCGTCGCGCAGTACATGAGCTCGTACGTGTTCTTCGCCGACCCGAGCTACCCCGAGACGAACCTCGTCCTCGTCCGCGCCAAGCTCGACGGCACGTTCCGCGACGTGAACCTGGATTGTCTGGGTGTGGTGGGCGGCTGGCAGCCGGTCGGCGACTTCGAGTGGACGCGGGTCGATCTGATGACCGGCAACTTCCAGCCGGTGGGCGGCTGCTCGACCGGGCGCCACGAGATCACGAGCGAAGGGCCCATCGGCCTCTGGGTGTGGGGCTGGGGCACGCCCCTCACGTCGCAGTTCACCGCCAACGTGTCGTACGGCTACCCGGCGGGGATGAACGTCATCCCCATCAACAACGTCATCATCCCGCCCGTTCCCCGGTGAGCCCCGCGAGCGCCTCTTGCAGGCGGCGCTGGGCCTCTTCGATCTGACCGCGGTTGGCGGCGTCGAGCGCCTGACGCGCGCCGCCCATCGCGCGCTCGACCGCGCGCGCTTGTGTCTCGGCGCGCTCGGCGTCGATCACGGCCTGCTTGGCGGCCTCGCGCGCGGCGCGCGCCTGCTCGTGGCGCTCGGTGGCGAGGCCGCGGAGGCGATCGAGCTCGTGCTCGATCACGCGCACGGCCGCCGTCCGCGAAGGGACGGTCGGGCGCTCCTCGTGGTCGCTCGTCGAGTCACGGAGCATCGTCTCGGTTCGGAGCGGCGCGCGCGCGGCCGGCTTCTGCCCGAGCCCGGGGATCTGGTCGATGCGACCCTCGCGGAGCGCGTCGCGCGTGTCGCGGTCGACCTTGATCGCGACCGTCGGGATCTCGTCCTCGGTCTCGGGATCGGCGAAGTTGGGGATGGCGCGGGTCGTCTTGCCCAGCGCCTGGAAGCCGTCGCTCGAGCGTGAGCGGCGAGGGGCCGGCGGCCGCGGCTTCGGGCCCTCGACGAGCGTGACCTCGTCGGGCCTGCGCGACGCGCTGGTGCCGGCCGGAATGGGGCGCGAGACGGTGCCGGGCAGCGGACCGTCGGCGGCCGGATCGTAGAGCGACGGCTTCGGCGGCGCTTGCGGGTTGGGAGCGGGGGCAGGCTCACCGGCGATGACGCGCTCGAACCAGCGCGCTTGCCGCATCGAGTTGCGGCGGACGAAGCGCGCCAGCACCTCGTGGTTGTCGCCGCGGTACCCGTGCGCGTCGAGCCAGCGGTCGAGGTCGTGGGCGATCTCTCGCGCCGACTGGTAGCGGCGGTCCGGCGACTTCTCGAGGCAGCGCAAGACGACCTGCGCGAGCGCGCGATCCATCTTGGGCCGCAGCTCCAGCGGGTCGGGTGGGTGCGCGCGGAGCACCGCCT
>CALKVR010000017.1 GCA_938004815.1 uncultured Polyangiaceae bacterium
CGGGCGTGGCTGGTGCGCTACCTGGGGCGGGCGCGCTCAGATCGGGGCCGAATTCGCGGGAAATTGCGTGGCATTCGAAGTGCAACGTCGACTCGGGACGCTGTCGCCGAGGAAACCCATGAACCACATGCATTTCGAGTACGGGCCTTTGAACGCCGACCGCACCCGAGAGTCGGCCCCGCTCCTGGACCACGAGCCGCGACGCTCGGGTGTGCTCGTCGCGATCCCGGACGCGCGTGCCCGGGGAGAGATGGTTCAGGCGCTCGACCGCGCCGGCATCGCGACCGACGCGGCCATGTCGGCTCGTGAAGTGCTCGATGTCCTCGAACGCGCCGAGCAATCTGGCGCCGCGCTCCCCGAGGTCTTCGTCCTCGACGTCTGCCTCATCGACTCGGAACGCGAGCGTGTGCTCGACGCGCTCGAGGCGGCCGGGTGCTGCGACAACGTCATCGTGATCCTCTCTGGCGCGTGGCCGCGGGGCCTGTTCCCGGTGTGGCTCGACCCGTTGACCTGCCTGCACGACCCGGTGCCGATGCCCATCTTCGTCGAAGAGGTGGCGCGGTTGGCGTCTCCGGCGTCGGTGCGCTGTCCTCCGCCGAGCGAGCCGCTCCCCATCTGAGCCCCCGCATTCTGCTCAGGTGCGCGTGTCGAGGTTCGGATCGATCGATCGGCCGGGCCGGGGGGGCGCGACGGGCGTGGTAGCCGGTGGCGCGGTCTGCGGTGCGGGGCACGGGCACGTCGCGGGCGCCGAAGCAGGCGTGATCGGCCTGGTGACGGGCAAGCCGAGGCACTGCTCGGCGAGCGGCACGCTGTCTCCGGTGAGCATGATGCGCGAGGGCGGATCGCCCGCCTCGGCCGCCGGCACCTCTACGTCGATCGCCGTCGGGCGCACGCCCACCCGGTAGGCCGTCACGACCGCCTGACACACGCGGCGGTGAAGCGCCGCCTGCGGCGCCTCGACCGGTTGACCCGCGCAGCCGACGAGCCCGAACGCGACGACGAGGAGCGGCCTCACACGTGGAGATTACGCGAAACGAGGACGGAGCACTCGGCGTGGTTGACGACCTTCGCCGCGGTCGTGCCGATGAGCCGGTCGAGCCCGCCGTAGCCGTGGGACCCGATGACGATCAGGTCGGCGTTGCTCTCTTTGGCCGCCTCGCAGATGGCGGCCCAGGGGGTGCCGACCCGCGTATCGACCGCCTCCAGGAGCTCTTTCGGAACTGATTCGGCCAGCTTCTGAACTTGCTGCTTGCCCTCGTCGATGAGCATCTGGAGAAAGCCCTCGGGGGTGACGCCGAACGGGCTCATGGGGATCTCCGGCGGCAGGCCGACCGCGCGGACGAGGCGGACCTTGGCCCCGGTGCGCTTCGCGAGGTCGATCGCAGTCTCGAGGACTTTGGGGGCGCGCTGGGAGGCATCGACGGCCACGAGCAGGAGTTTCATGCTCGAGAGGGTAGTCCCAAACCGCGTCCCTTTCGAGCGCTTCGGGGGCGAGGCGGTCACATTCGCCGACGTCGCCGTCACGTGTGCGGCAAATGAAGATGTTCCTCACCGGCACCCTCGCGGCGGCGATCGGCGCGCTCCAGGCCTGTTCCGGGCCGAGCACGAAAATGACAGATCCGCTCGTACCAGACCTGCCTGCCCCCTCGTCGGTCGACGACGGTGGCTGGGAGACGCCAGCCGCCGATGGGCCCGCGGAAGACGGCTGCGGGCTGCTCTCCCGGACTGCCTGCATGAAGTCGGCGGCATGCACGCTCGAAGCGACCGACAAGACCAAGCAAAGGGGCGAATACCTCTGCCGCCCGGCGCAGGGTATGTGCGAAGAGGGTCTCGTCGAGCACGACCTGCCAGGGGGAGGGGCCGAGCTTCGCACGCGGGCCGAAGCGGAGGCGGCGACCCTCGCCTGTACCGACCGCGTCGGCTGCCGGTTCGTCGAAGCCGAGTGCTACTGCACCTGCCGCGGCTACGGCATGACGACCGTCGAAGACGGCGCCGAGGCAGAGGACTGCGACTGCTATTGTGGTGGTGGGTCGCCGCCGGCGTGTGTGTCCGAGAGCGGCGGAGGTCGATCGTGAGGTCGCTTCGGATGGGGTCAGCCCTCGGGCTCGCCGCCGCCCTCCTCGGGGCTTGCTCGGGCAGCGGTATGAGCATGACTGAAACGTCTCTCTACAAGCCGGCGCCGCCTCCTCGATCCGACGCGTGGGAGGACGATGCGCCGGAGGTCGACGCCGCAGAGCGCGACGCTTGCTCCGGTCTCTCCAGGACCGCCTGCATGAAGTCGGCGGAGTGTACGCTCGAGGTCGCCGCGCCCGGCGAGCGCACGGGTGACTACGTCTGCCGGCGCGCGCAGGACCGTTGCGAAGAAGGCATCGTCCAGTTCGATCTCCCCGGGGGCGGCGCCTCGATCGGCACGCAGGCGCTGGCCGACGAGGCCATCCTGGCGTGCACGAGCCGCGAAGGGTGCGTGTACACGGCGTCCGAGTGCTACTGCGCGTGCAAGGGCTACGGTCGGACGAGCGTCGAAGACGGCGCCGAGGCACAAGGATGCCTCTGCTATTGCGCGAGCGGGCCCCCGCCGAGCTGCGTCGCGCGCGGGTGACGGCGGTGCGCTGCGGCTCGGGGGCTCGAATCGGTCGGACCGATCGCACCACGCCGAGGGGAGGATCCGCAGTGGGGCGGCAGGCTGCCACGTGAGGGGCGGCTGTGGCGGGGGTACGGGCGAGAGAAGCGGTGGAGCAGGCCGAGGGCTCGATGGGCTCGGGTCTTGCGTTGATCTCCTCGCAATGGACGAGATCTGGAGGTCGACATGTTGAAGCGAGGAATGTTTGCAACGGCAGCCACGATGCTACTCGTGGCGTGCAACTCACCCGCCGACGAACGAAGAGAGGCCCGCGAGCAGATGCAAGAAGTCGGGCAAGCGGAGGCAGAACGAGCGCGCGCGATCGTCGAGGAGTCGCGTGAGGGTGCCGCCGAGGTGCGCGAGGAGCGAGCCGAAGCGCTCGAGGCCTGGAAAGAGGCCTTTCGGGCCGAGATGCAGCAGAGCATGAGCCTGACGCGGCAGATCGACAGGCGGCTCTTTGCGCTGGAGTCTCAGCTCGGCGCCTGGGAGCAAGCGAACGCTCGCGGCGACGGGGCCCGAAACGAGGCGGCGAGAGCCACCATCGAGACCTACCGCGCGCGGCACGGAATGCTGAGAAGGGAAGCTGACAAGATCATCGGCATGACGGCCGCGTCGCAGCGCTCGCACGCCGCAGAGATCGAGCGCCAGCTCGACATCTTGGAAGACGACATCGTCGGCAGCCGCGCCGAGGCCAAGGTCGCGCCCGGCACGTGAGCGCGCTCCTCGCGGGCCAACGGCGCGCCGGTTGCATCTCACGATTGGCATGAAGCCTCACCAAGCCGCGCCTCGCCCCGAGCCGCCGGAGCTTCCGAGCTGGCTGGAGATGCGACGCCGATTCGGTCCGCCCGAGTCGCGCGTACACCCGGCCGTGCTCGTCTCCGGCGTGCTTACGGCTGTCGCCTGTATCGCGCTCCTGGCGATCGTCGGTCATCGCGTGTTCTCGACGCCCGACCCACCGCTCCTGCCCACGGCGCCGCTCATGATGGCGCCGAGCAGCCCGGACGCGCCCGCCGCGCCGACGTCGCCCCGATTCACGACGTCGTCGTGATTCATTCGCTGGGAGCGGGCTGGTTGGCTCGTCGCGAGCCTGATCAATCGCCGCAGCTACGCAGGAGGAAAAAACCGACCGGCAGCCCGGTGTCGATCAGGCCGGTGACCTGGTCCTCTTGCCGGAGCCAATAGCAGAGCGTGCTCGTCT
This sequence comes from uncultured Polyangiaceae bacterium, assembly GCA_938004815.1. Classification (GTDB taxonomy): domain Bacteria; phylum Myxococcota_A; class Polyangia; order Polyangiales; family Polyangiaceae; genus Xiheicaenibacterium. Next base: position 3,819 of record CALKVR010000017.1, read on the forward strand.
GGCGGAGGTAGCCCCAGTCGTAGGCGGTGAGGTTGGGGCGTGGCTCGGTGAGGCGAGCGGCACCGTAGCGGTACTCGCCCTCCCGGCGGGCGATCCCGATCGCCGCTGCGTCGCGGTGGGCCACGGCCGACTCGAGGAGCGGCGAAGGGTCCGAGCCGCGGGCCGATGCGAGGACGGCGCGGTAGAGCGACGCGCTGTGGAGCGCCCGGAGGCGCGTGACCTCGGTGGCGTCGGCGAGCTCGCGGCAGAACGAGCCGAGGGTGGGCTCGACGGCCAAGCACTTGGCCCTCAGCGTCTCGAGCGGCGCCTCGGAGGCGGCGGCGTAGGCCTCGAGCTCATCGACCACCGAGGCCTCGAAGGACTGGCGTTCGGGCTCGGTCATGGCGAACACCGTCTCGAACGGCACTCGCTCGGGTGTGGTGACGAAACCGGCGAGCTTGCCGAAGTCGTCGGCGAAGTCTTCGCCCCCGAGGTACCCGGCCAGGCGCCGGTCGTAGAGAGAGCTGTCCTGCGCGAGGCGGACCGCGTCGACGGCGCCTACGACGTCTGCACCGCAGTCGCCGAGGCCGCGCCCCACGTGGGCGAGGTGCGTGGCGACGTCGGCCTCGGGGTCCCAGAGCATCCTGCCGGTGAGGTAATCGGTGAGCCAGTAGCCCCATTCGTGGCCGGAGGTGAAGAGGATGTGGCCCTCGACCGGGCGCGTGCCGCGCGCCGTCTGCTCGCGCACGATCCCCGCGACGTCGATCTGACGCGCGGTGATGTACGACGGCAAGAACACGGGCACGTCGATGTCGGCCGAGGCCCAGTACGCCGACTCGGGGATGTAGCGAACCGTCCGCACCTCGGCCTGCTCGAAGAGAAACTCGCGGTGGAAGGCGAAGTCGTCGTGCCCGTATCCGCCCCAATCGCGAAACAGATCGAAGAAGAAGACGGTGTGAACCGAGTTGACCAGGCGCGTGTCGCAATACTTGGGCAGGTGGTAGAGAAACGTCGTCGCGCCCTGGTAGTCGACGTAGAGGTCGGGGTAGTTGCCGACGTGGTTGACGACCGAGAGGCGCGTGTCGGGCGCGATGTGCGCCATCGTCTCGGTCGCGTGATCGAGCAGCTCGACGAGCCGGATCGGATCGTTCGCGAGAAACTCACCGAGCGCGAGCTCCACGCCGTCCCAGGGGACGGCCATGATCTCGAGGAGCTTCTCGTCGATCTGCGCCTCGCCATCGTCGATGTCGCCGACGAGCGCGAAGCCGTTCTGTAGGCTCGACGACTCGAACGTCTGCACCTTGATGCCGATCCCGACGCCTCGTGCTTTGGCGTAGGCGTGGATCGAGAGCAGGTGCGGGACGAGCGCGCGGTAGTCGTCGACCTGGCCGAGGGCCCACCATTGCAGCTCGTTGTGGCCCGTCTTCACCACCCAATCGATGAGCTCCTGCGCCTCCTTCAGATTTCGTTCGCCCGGTTCGTTGAGCGCCTCGTACGCCTCGATGGGGTGGAGCGTGTGCATCTGAAAGCCGCGGCGATCGAACGCGGGCTCCCGCGTGACATCGAGCGAAGCGGGCAGGTGCGGCTGTCCCCACGCGGGGACGATCTCTTCTTGGGGGTGAAAGAAGCGCGCGCCGAGCTCTTCCAAGAGGGCGTACACCCCGAAGACGAGGTCGGCTGGATCGCTCGCCCAGACGAGGACGACGTCGCCCTCGGGTCGCGCCTCTCGACGCAAGCTGTAGCCGCGATCGCGCGCGCCGGGTGGCCGCGCGTCGGGCGCCGTCGTCAACCAGATCGCCGGCCCCGCGCCGTCGGGGCGGCCCGCGTTTGGCGCGACCGGCTCGCCCCACATCGCGCCGAGGTACTTCTCGAGGTCGAGGAGAGCGAGCGACACCCGCCCGTCCTCGGGCGCCTCGACGAAGACGCGGACCGAGCGGGGGTCGAACGCGACGAGCCCGGCTGCATCCGGCGATGGCTTGCAGGTGTAGACGGGGGCAAGCGCCTCGTCCTCGCAGCCGGGCACCGATGCCAGAGCCCAGGCGAGCGCGACCGGGCGGAGGGCGGTTCGCAGCGATCGCATCGACGGCGTTACGCCGCGACGGGGTGTCGCCTTTGCGGGGACGGGATCGAGAGCTTCACGGTGTTGCCGGGCTCAGGAGGTTCTGCGGAAACGAGGGGGTGATGAGGAGGAAGTCGGTCGCGGTGTTGCCGGTGTCGGTGGCGTTGCCGGCGCCGCCGCCGGGGAGGCGCTCGACCGAGCGGTCGGTGTTGTTGGACGTGCCGACGTAGGTGTAGGGCGTGCCCTCGCAGGTGTAGGTGCCGTCGAAGCCGTCCGTCCCGACGTTGATGCACGCCGCGTCGAGCACCACCGGCCCGCGGCGCAGCACCATGCTGATCTCGTCGGGGAACCCGGTGAGCAACAGCGCGTCGGGCGCCGTCGCGCGCGAGTAGGCGCTGCCCACGATCAACAAGTGGCCACGAGCGGGGATGGTTTGTCCGTCGGCGCTCCACTTCACCGAGTAGTTGGCGGAGCCCTCGGCGCGGGTCGCTATCTCGATCTTCTCGAGCGCGGCCGCGGCCGGCAGCGTCACCGGCACCGAGAGCGGGTTGTAGAGCTCGACGAAGTCGTCGTTGCCGGCGCCGGGACCGCGCGGCCAAAACTCGCTGATCTTGAGCTGGTACTCACCGCACGTGCCGCCGCAGACACCGGTCTGGCAATCCGACGGGCCGTCGCAGCTCTGGCCGATGCTGCAGGGCGGGCAGTCGCTGCCGCCGCAGTCTACGTCGGTCTCGTCGCCGTTCTGATCCATGTCGGTGCACGAAGGCTGACACGTGCCGGCGCAGATCCCGCTCAGGCAGTCGGTCGGACCGTTGCAGTCGTCGCCCTCGAGGCATTTCGGGCACATCGTCCCGCCGCAGTCGACGTCGCTCTCGCCGTTGTTCTCGATCATGTCGTTGCACGACGCGGGCGCGCACACGAACGTCTGGGTGCACGACCCGCTGATGCAGTCGGAGCCGTCGATGCACTCGACGCAGGTGCCGGCGGCGGTGCAGACCTTGCCGTTGAAGGGGCCCGTGCACGCCGTGCCCTCGGCGACGGGCGTGTGCAGCGGTGAGCCCTCGCTGCAGGTGTCGACGGTGCAGTCCTCGTCGTCCTCTTCGATGTCGGCGTCGTCGGGCGCGAGATCGGTCTCGCCGTCGCCATCACAGACCACGGTGCTGCAGTCCCCCGGGATCTGACCGGCGACCGGGGTGCCGGCGGGGACAGCGTCGACGCCGCAGAGCCCGTCGGTGCAGGTGCGCGTTCCGCACTCGCCGTCGGTGCCGGGGCAGTCACCGGGGACCTCACACGCCGACTGTCCGCCGCCCTCGTTGTCGCCGCCCTGGTTGCCGTTGCTCGACGAGGGCCCCGGGCCGCCTGCGCCCGCGCCGCCCTCGCCGAGGAGGTCTTCGCCGTAGGTGTTGCAGCCCGAGACGTACGCGGAGTTCGCGAGGGCGCACCCCGCGGTGAGGCCAATAAGCCCAAGAAGGCGCATGCCTCTCTATACCGCCGCCGGCCTCGGGCCGCGACCCCGACGCCGCTCGACCGGGAGCGGCGCTACGCGGAAAAGGACGAGCCGCAGCCGCAGGTGCTCTTCACGTTGGGGTTCACGAACTTGAACCCCGACCCGTGGAGGGTCTCGACGTAGTCGATCTCGGTGCCGTCGAGGTACTGGTACGAGAGCGGGTCGATGTAGAGCTTGACGCCCTTGTCCTCGAAGCTCTCGTCCATGTCGGTGGGCTTGTCCTCGAAGTAGAGGTCGTACGAGAACCCCGCGCACCCGCCACCGATCACCCGGAGCCTCAGGCCCTGGCCGCCCAGGTCCTCTTCTTTCGCGATCTCGGTGACCTTGGCGGCTGCTTTTTCAGTGATGGTGATCATGGCGGTTACGAATGGTGAGATTGTAGCACCTTGCGGCTGGATGCAAGCGCCCCGATCCTGTCGAGACCCGCGATGACCGCCGACCCGACCGACCAAGGCGCACGGCCCGACCTCGTCCCCGTGCGCGGGGTCCGCTCCGAGGATCTCGCCGCGGCCAAGCCCATCTACGTGGTCTGGGAGATCACGATGAAGTGCGATCAGCCCTGCCAGCACTGCGGCACGCGGGCGGGGCCCAAGCGCGAGCGCGAGCTCGACACCGAGATGCTCGTCGAGGTCGCGCGCGGTCTCGCGCGGCTCGGCGCACGCGAGGTCACCCTGATCGGCGGCGAGGCGTACCTCCACCCGGACTGCGCCCTCATCATCCGCACGCTGGCCGACCTCGGCATCCGGCCGACGATGCAGACGGGCGGCCGCGCGTTCACACCCGAGCGCGCGCGCGCCTTTCGCGAGGCAGGTCTCGACGGGGTGGGGGTCTCGATCGATGGCCCGGCGCAGGTGCACGACAAGCTGCGCGGCAACCTAGGCAGCTACAGCGCGGCGATCCGGAGCTTGCGGAGCGCCCGCGAGGTCGGCTTTTCACTCGGCGCCAACACCCAGATCAACCGCCTCAACTGCGACTCGCTCCTGGAGTTTTCGCGCGTCCTACGCGCCGAGGGCGTCGAGGCCTGGCAGGTGCAGCTCACGGGGCCGCTCGGCCGCGCGGCCGATCATCCGGAGTGGATCATCGAGCCCTGGCAGATCGTGCCCATCATCGACACACTGGCCGCCATCCAGACCGAAGCGATGCAGGCGTGGCGAGACGGCGGGGAGGTCGGCGTGCCCTTCAACGTCTTCGCCAACAACAACA
>CALKVR010000018.1 GCA_938004815.1 uncultured Polyangiaceae bacterium
GTCGGCGAGAGGACCGGCAGCTGCGCGACGTCGGCGCGCCGGAGCTTCTTCAGCGCGTCGATGATCGGCTCCGCGCCCGTGGTGGTGACGAGGCGGTTGGACGGCGTCATGATGTCCTGCACCGTCGTCTGATGGCGCTCGTCGGGTGCGACCCGCTTCACGTCCGTCCAGCTCACGAGCCCCACCAACGTCGTCCCGTCATAGACGGGAAAGGCTCGCCCCTCGTCGCGCATGAGCATGCGATCGACGAGCTCTCCGACGGGCAGAGCGGCCGGCACCCAAGGAGGTTCGGCGCGCATGAGGTCGACGGTGCGAACGCCGGCGAGCATGTCCTCGAGCAGCGCGCCGCGAAAGCTCTGCACTGCCGCGCCACGAACCACCCAGCCGATGAGCGCCATCCAGAGCCCGCCCATGAGCCCCGTGCCGAGCACCGGCACCGAGCCGCCCATCGCCATGAAGAGCCCGGTCGCGACGAGGAGCCAGCCGACCACCTGGCCGGCGATCGCCGCCGCGCGCGTCGCGCGCTGCAGATCGCCGGTGGCCGACCAGATCGCGGCGCGGAGCACGCGACCACCGTCGAGCGGGAGGCCCGGCAGCATGTTGAACGCCGCGACCAGGAAGTTCGCGCCCGCGAGCCAGAAGAGGACGGACGTCGTCGGGCCCATGTTCCGCACGATGTCGAGGGGAGCATCCGACGTGAAGGTGTTCGTGGAGAGGAGCAGCGCAGCAGCCCCGAGGGCCAAGAGCCCGACGCAGACGCTCGCGATCGGGCCCACGATCGCGATCCAGAGCTCGGCCTTGGGCGTCGGGGGATCGCGCTCGATGCTGGACAAGCCACCGAACAGATGGAGCGTGATGTCGTGCACCGGAATGCCCCACGCGCGCGCCATCACCGTGTGGGCGAGCTCGTGGACGAGAACCGAGGCGAAAAACGACAACGCGGCGAGCGCGCCCACGACGAGCGTCAGGCCCAGGCTCCAGGTGGCGTGGATGGACGCAAACGATGTCGCGAGGGCCCACGTGAGGAGCGCGAAAATGACGGCCCAGCTGGGGTCGATGCGGAGCTCGACCCCGCGGACGCGTGCGATTCGGAAAGCCGTCGGCATGGTACCGACGCTCGAAGCAAGCCGCGGGCCGCCGGCCACGCGCGCTCTCGCGCGGGCGCTCAGGCGCGCTTGATCGACTGAATGACGATCGGCTGGTCGGGCGCGTCCTTGGCGAACGGGCCCTGCGCGCCGGTCTTCACGCCCTTGATCTTGTCGACCACGTCCATGCCCGACGTGACGCGGCCGAACACGGTGTAGCCCCACTCGGCCCCGGATTTGGACTTGTGATCGAGGAACGCATTGTCGGCGACGTTGATGAAGAACTGCGCCGTCGCCGAGTGCGGGTCGCTCGTCCGCGCCATCGCGAGCGTGCCCTTCGTGTTCTTCAGCCCGTTGTCGGCCTCGTTCTGGACGGGCGGCTTCGTCGCCTTTTTCTCGTAGCGCTCGTCGAACCCGCCGCCCTGGGCCATGAACCCGTCGATCACGCGGTGGAAGATCGTGCCCGCGTAGTGGCCCGCGTCGACGTACGCGAGAAAGTTCTCGACCGTCTTGGGCGCCCGCTCGTCCTCGAGAGCCGCATGAATGGTTCCGAAATTCGTTTCGATGACGACGTTGGTTGCCATGGTGCGCGCGAGCATACGCTCAGAGCGGGGCGATGTCGTTCGCGTCGACGCGCACGCCCGAGAGGCCTTGCTTCGTCTGAAAGACGACCACTACCGCGCTGGTTCCGATGAACGCCATCGGCTGGCCGGTGGAGGGCCCGCCACGATCCGCGTCGAGCACGACGACGACGGGCTCGTCGCCCTCGCGCGTGAGCTCGAGCTCGCCCGACGGCTTGCGCGTGAGGCTCGTCTTCTTTCCGCCCAGCTCGGCCGAGAACCATGTCGCGCTCGCGGGCGGGAGCGTCGGGCGATCCGAGGCCATCGTGAGGGCTCCGATGTCGCCCTCGTAGCTCGACCCATCGGCGCGAAACGCGCCGTACTCAGTCTCCTCCGGCGTTTGGCCCATCTTGGTGACGCCGTGGATCAAGATCTCGCTCTGCCCCTCGACGAGGCGCGCGGTCTGAGGCCGCACACCGAGACGAAGCTCGTCACACGCCACGCTCGTCGCGGCGTCGGGCTGGACGGTGCAGAGCACCAGGTCACCGCTCGGGGCCCGGTAGAGGAGCGCGGTCTTGTCGCCGATGTTCACCCTACCGCGCAACGTGAGGATGCCGCGCGCCACGACACCGAAGTCCGCTTCGCGGTAGCGCGCCTTGGGGGCGGGCGTCTCGGCCTCGCCATTCGCGCCCTCCGCGCCCTGCTTCTCGGGGAGGAGCTTCTTCGGATCATCGCCGACGATGCCGCGGAGCACGCTGACCCCGACCCCGACGACCACCAAGAACCCGCCCACGATCGCCACCGTGATGAGAGTCCCCCGCTGCGGGCCTCGCATCCTCGCCACCGCGGACGAGGGACCGACCGTCTGCTTCAGCTGGGGGAACTTGCGCCGCGCCGGAAGCACCGCGTTGGCGACCTGCATCGCCCCCGCCGCCAGCAGGATCATGAGCGTGATCACCTTGATGGGGTTCGCGAACGGGATCGGGAGCGGGATCGCCACGATCACCTGCGGCGCCGCGAGCAAGACGGCGCCGATGGTAACGAGGCCCACCGCCACGCCGATCCAGAGGTTGCGCTGCTTGACCTTCTCTTCGACCCGGTCGTCCTGCTCGACCAGCATCGCGACGGCGGCGGGGTCGTCGAGGTCGAGGAGCGCGCCGCCCCCGCACTTGCAATCGCCCGGCTCGGAGCTCGATGCCGTGCAGTCGGAGCACACGAAGGTCCTTGCCATGCGCGCCTCTTACGCTGCCGATGCGGGATCTCCCCCCTCGGTCACCGCGAAGGCGTCGCCGACGACGGCGGCTCGATCACGCCCCGAGGCACGAGCGACTTGAGCTTCCACTGCTGGAGCGCCATGCGCCGCGCGTTGCCCAAGAGGATGCGCTGGAGGTACCGGGCCGCGAGGCAGAGCACGGCGAAGAGGACGATGGTGCCGGACGCCAGGGCGAGCGCGCTCGTGCCGGGGCGGAGCTCGACCACGGGCGACGCGATGCGCATCTCGCCGAGCGAGAACGAGGTCGTCGGTTGGATGACCCCCGCGAGCTCGAGCGCGTACGGCGCGACCAGGCCCACGGCTCCGATCGCGGCCGTCGGCACGTGCCACTCGCGACGCCCGAGCAACATGAACGTGACGGTGGTCAGGGTGACGACGCCGGGGACGGTGATGAACGGCCCGACGACGCGCGCGGCGGCGTCGGTGGCGACGATGCACGCCACCAGCGAGACGAAGTGAAAGGCCGCCGTTCGTTCGCGAGCGCGCGACGCGACGGCGAGGAGCGCGACCGCGACCAAATCGAGCACGGCCCACAGGGCGAGCGCCGCCGGCTCCTTGGGCCGCGTGAAAGCGAGCACCAGGATGAACGGCAGCCACATCGCGTGAAGAAGCGCCCCCACGGCGGCGCCGCGCCGGTAGACCAGCATCGCGTTCCGCTCCATCTCGCGCTGAACCTCGAGAGGCTCGTCGCCGTGGCCTGGCTGATCGAGCATGAGCCGCAAGATCACCTCTTGCGCCAGGGCGTGCGACGGCGCCAGGGCGAGCGCGCGACCGGCGTGCTCGAGCGCGACCTCGCGCTGCGCCGGCAGAGAGCTGAGCTTCGACAGGGCGCGCAGCGCCAGGCGCGCCTCTTGCTCGGCGAGCTTGGCGCGCGCCTCGACGTCGCGATCGCCGTCGAGAAATCGCTGCACCGCCGATAGGAGCTCGTCGACGGACGCGAAGCGATCGCGCCGATCGAGGGCGGTGGCGTACACGCAGGCATCTTCGAGCTCGGGCGGGGCCGCTCTGGCCCGCAACGTTCGACGGATGCGCTCTTCGCTCGAGGCGAGCGTGGCGTCGGCGACCTCGACCGCGCGATCCGACGGGTGCAGCCGCTCGAGCGCGAGGATCTCGAAGAGGATCGCGCCGAGCGAGTACACGTCGCTCGACGGCTCCGCGACGCGCGCGTCTTTGAGCTGCTCGGGCGCCATGTACCCGAGCGTGCCGAGCAGCTCGCCGCTCGACGTGTCGTGGCTCGCGGTGGCGTCGACCTGCGGGGCCGGGTCCACGAGCCCTGGCGACGGCGGGGGCGAGGCCGGGGTCGAGGCGGCGACTTTGGCGATGCCCCAATCGATGACGTACACCTCGCCGAAGTCGCCGAGCATCACGTTCGCCGGCTTGATGTCGCGGTGCACGACGCCGCGGCGGTGCGCGAAGTGAACCGTTTGGCACACGGTAACGAACGCGGCCAAGAGGCGGGCGCGCGAGAAGCGCGCGGTCGTCTTGGCGTCGCCTTGCGAGAGGCGCCGCAGCACGTTCTCCAGCGAGTCGCCGCGGATGCGCTTCATCGTGAAAAACGGCGCGCCATCGGCCATGTTCCCGAGGTCGTAGACGGGCAAGACGCCCGGGTGCTCGAGCTGACCCTGGAGCCGGCACTCGCGGTTGAACCGTGAGACGACGTCCTCACCGCCATCGGGGCGGGCGGCCTTGAGCGCGACCTCACGCCCGATGCGACGGTCACGCGCGACGAACACATCGCCCATGCCCCCTTGGCCCAGCACCTCGGAGAGCGCGTAGCGGGCGTCGAAGTCGTCACGCTCGAGCGGCGGGATGCTCACGCTCACGAAGGGCATCGTGACGACACCGTCCGGTTGCGACGCGGGATCGCTCTCGTCGGGGGTCGGGTCGGAGGGCTCGGTGTCGGGCCGGGCGGTGGCCATCGAGGGGCGTCCATGCTGCCTCTCCCGAGGGCGGACGCCAACACCCCGGGCGGCGCGCTTTCGTGGCATCATCCAGCCGATGCCCCGCGGTCGAGTCCTCGTCGTCGACGACAGCGCGCCCGAGCGCGCCGCCGTCGTCGAAACGTTGAAGCAATCGGGCGATCTCGAGGACGTCTTCGAGGCCGAGGACGGGCTCTCGGCCCTGCGGCTGATGGCCGAGAAGCGCCCCGACCTCGTGGTGTGCGATCTCGTGATGCCCGGCTGCGACGGGCTCCAGCTGCTCCGCCTCAAGGCGGCGAAGAGCGAGCTCGCGCAGATCCCGGTGCTCATCTTGACCGCCGACGCCGAGCTCGAGCGCAAGGTCGAGCTGTTCGAGCGCGGCGCCTCCGACTACGTCCGCAAGCCGTTCGACCCGCGCGAGCTCGTCGCGCGCGTCCGCGTCCACCTGCGCCTCAAGCTCCTGACCGAGGACCTCGAGGCCGCCAACGAGAAGCTCTACAAGCTCTCGTGCACCGATCCGCTCACGGATCTGTTCAACCGCCGTCACTTCAACAACGTGCTCGATGTCGAGGTGGCGCGCGTCGTCCGCTACGGCTTGCCTCTGTCGCTCGTGCTCTGCGACCTCGACCACTTCAAGCGCATCAACGACGAGCTCGGCCATCTGGTCGGTGACGCCGTCCTGCGCTCCGTCTCGGGCACGCTGACCAAGGGCGTGCGCAAGGCCGACATCGTGGCGCGCTACGGGGGCGAAGAGGTCGCCCTCGTGCTCACCAACACCGGGACGGCGGGCGCGTTCGTCCTCGCCGAGCGGCTCCGCGCCGCGGTCGAGGACACCGAGGTCGTCACCAGCGGCACGAAGGTCCGCGTCACCGCGAGCTTCGGGATCGCGGTGGCCGAGCCCAAGGGCGACGTCTCGAGCGCCGTGATGCTCGTGCGCCGCGCCGATAAGGCGCTCTACGCGGCCAAGCGGCGCGGCCGCAACCAGGTCGTCATGTGGGGGCCCGAGCTGGATCGGTCCTCCAACCCGTAACGTGGTGTGAGCTTGGCACCGTCGTCGCGCTCGATGAGGCTGGTGCCGCTCTTTCACCCCCCCGGCCCCCCTCACTCCGTGAGGGGGGAGCACACGAGGCGACGGTGACGCTCTCGGATGGAACCGTCGCGAGGCTGCTCCAGCGCGAGACCGAGGTGTTCGCGGGGCGGTTCGAGATCGTCGGCGAGGCGGGCGCGGGCGGAATGGGCGCGGTCTACAAGGCGGTGGACGGCGAGACCGGCGATCTCGTCGCGCTCAAGGTGCTCCGCTTGGACACTGCGAGCGACGGCCTCGAGCGCTTTCGGCGTGAGGCGACGATCCTCGAGCGGCTCGAGCACCCTGCGATCGTGCGCTACGTCGCCCACGGAGCGAACGACGAAGGCGAGCCGTGGCTCGCGATGGAGTGGCTCCGCGCTCGCCGCCGCGCACGCCCGCGGCGTGGTGCATCGAGATCTCAAGCCCGGCAACATCGTCCTCGCCGGCGGGAGCGCCCGTGACGCCAAGGTCATCGACTTCGGCATCGCGAGAGCAGTCGCCGGGGCCAGCGCAGAGGATCTCACGCGCACGGGCCAGATCGTGGGCACCCCTGGCTACATGGCGCCCGAGCAGCTCCGCGGGGCGCGCGACGTCGACGGGCGCGCCGACCTCTTCGCGCTCGGCTGCGTCATCTACCGCATGGTCGGCGGCCAGCCGGCGTTCGGGGGCGACGATCTGATCAGCGTCATCGCCAAGATCGCGATGGACAGCCCGGTCGCGCTCCGGCGGCTGCGGCCGGGCATCCCGCCGCCGCTCGATCGCCTGGTGCGGAGCCTCCTCGAGAAGAGCCCGGCCGATCGGCCCAGCGACGCCTCGGCGGTCGCCGGGGAGCTCCGCCTCCTCATCGCTGATCTCGAAGCACAGCACGTCGACCTCCCGCTCACCCCGAACAGCGTCGAGCACGACCCGACCGTGCCGGACGGGCGCGCCCGCACCGAAGCGCGCAGCGAAGC
>CALKVR010000019.1 GCA_938004815.1 uncultured Polyangiaceae bacterium
GCGCGCACTACGACACCGCGCGCGGCAGCCCTGGCGCCAACGACAACGCGAGCGGGGTGGTGGCGCTCCTCGAGCTCGCGCGCCGGCTGCACAGCGACCGCGCGCCGCGCGCGCTGCGCGTCGTCTTCTTCGCCAACGAAGAGCCTCCGCACTTCGACACCGAGGCTATGGGCAGCCGCGTCCACGCTCGCGCCGCAGCCGCTCGGGGCGAGCGCGTCGCCGCCATGCTGAGCCTCGAGACGATGGGCTTCTTCGACGACGCCGACGGGTCGCAGCGCTACCCGCAGCCGTTCGGGCTGTTCTATCCGTCGCGCGGCGACTTTCTCGCGATGGTGGGCAACACCGCGTCGCGCGACGTGCTCCTGCGGAGCATGACGTCGTTCCGTTCGGTGGCCGCGCTCCCGTCCGAGGGCGCGGTCGTCCCCGAGGGCATCCCCGGCGCCACGTGGAGCGACCATGCCTCGTTCTGGCGGGAGGGCTGGCCGGCGTTGATGGTCACCGACACCGCGCCGTTTCGGTATCCGCACTACCACAAGGGCAGCGACACGCCCGACAAGGTCGACCTCGAGCGGCTCACCCTCGCCGTCGACGGGCTGACGCGGGTAGTGCGTGATTTGCGGGCCGACCCTGGGCCGTCGCCTCGCTGACTTCAGGCGTCGTTGAACTCGTCGACCGGCTCGTCGAGCCACTCGAGGAGCGCGAGGATGGCGACGTTCTCGGGGACGCGCCTGAGGAACGAAGTGCGGTGGGCGGGGCTGAGGCGCTCGCTGCGATCGCGGAGCTTGGCGCCGGCGGCGATCGCGGCCGCGCGCGCTTCGCCCTCCCGACCGACGGCGGCCAGCGCGCGCGCATAGCAGCCGAGGATCGCCGTCTCGCCCTCGTCGACGCCGCCGAGCGCGCCGAGCAGCTCTCGCGCGCGCTTGGCGGCGTCGAACGCCGCCTCGGCGCTGGCCTCGCCGCCGGGGCGGGCCTCGAACGAGCCCTTGCCGACCGCGCGCTCGAGCAGCGTGTCGGCGAGCGTCGCGAGCACGATGGCGCGGATGGGCGTGCGGTCGGGCGACTCGTCCACCGCGCGGCGAGCGGCGTCTTCTGCGGCCGATTGCTTGCCGGCCGCGAGGCAAATCTGGGCCAGGTACCCGAGGCTCGCGGCGAGCATCCGCTTGTCGCCCTGGGCGCGAAACGCCTCGACCGCGAGCGTCTCCTCGGCCTCGGCCGCGGCCAGCTTGCCGGTCCGCGCGAGCGCGAGGCCGAGGTTGTGGCGCGCGACCGCCGCCACCGACGTGAGGCCGAGCGACTTCGCCTCGGAGGCCACCGCGCGCAGCCCGTCGACGGCCTCGTCGTACTGCCCGAGCAGCATGGCCGCGTAGGCGACGTTCACGTGCTGCACGCACGCGTTGCGACCGTCTCCGATCTCGCCGAACGCGATGGCCGAGTGACGCATGAGCATCCCGTACGCTGCCGGATCGCCCGCCGCGAGCGCGCGCCACGCTCGCGCGCGAAAGATCCACGCTGCCTGCGCAGGGTCGCGGTGAGCGAGACCCGCGGGGACGCGCGAGAGCACGCGGTCGGCGGCGTCGAGGCTGCCCAAGAACACCAGCTGGATGGCGGCCTGCGCGATCAGGTTCGTGTGCTCGGGCGGCGCGCCCTCGCCGCCCTCGAGCGTCAGCACCGCCTCAAGGATGCGCGCCGCCGCCGATCGATCCTGGGTGCGGCTGCCTGCGGTGACCGCCACCGTGGCGGATCGGCACCACGCGGGCGAGCCCACCTCCACCAGCTCGAGCGCGCGCTTCGCCGCCGCGAGCGCCTCCGGGTTCTGTCCGAGCCACATGCGCGCCTCGGACTCGTCGGCGAGGAGAGCCCCGAGCTCGGCGCCCTCGGCGCCGCAGCGCGCGGCGCGCTCGGCGAGCGCGACCGCCTGATCGAAGTCGCCCGCCTCGAGCGCGAGGTGAGCGGCCCCCGCCAATAGACCGACGGCGCTCTTCGCCTCACCGCCGCGCTCGTAGTGCTCGGCGAGCAGCGTCGGATCACTCTCCCCGGCCGCCTCGAGCCACCGCGCGGCCGCGCGGTGCGCCCGCACGCGGTCTTCTCGGGGGAGCCTCGCGTAGCTCGCTTCGAACAACGCGCTGCTCCGGAACGCCCACTCGGCGTGCCCATCGAACCGGCTGCTCGAGCTCGCGCGGATGATCTCCGCCTGCTCGAGCACCTCGAGGTGCGCAGCGACATCGGCCTTGGGCACGAGGGCACGCAAGCCTGCCTCCCAGAACCGGCGACCGAACACGCTCGCGGCGCGCAGGGTCCGGCGCGTCATCGAGGGGAGCGCCTCGAGGCGCGCCTCGAGCACCGAGAGCACGCTGTCGGGGAGCGCGCCCGCGCCTCCGCCACGCGCCGCGCGCACGAGCTCCTCCAGAAAGAACGGGTTGCCGCCAGCGCGCTCGACGAGCCTCTCCACTGCCCCGTCGATCGCGGCGACCCCCATGAGCGCGGCGCAGAGCCGCTCACTCGCGGCCTTGGAGAGCGCCTCGAGCTTGAGCTCCTGCGCGCCTGCGTCGCCGAGGAGGCGCGCATACGTCGCCTTGGACTGTGGGCGGCCGAGGCCCAGGATGCAGAGCGGCAACGTCTCGAGCGTCGAGAGCAGCCCCGCAAAGAACGTCACGGTCGCGTGGTCGGCCCATTGCAGATCCTCGATCACGACCACCACCGCGCGGTCGAGGCACGCCGCGCCGACGAGCTCGCCCATCGCCCGCCGCAGCTGATCGCCCATCAGGGTCGGGTCGCGCCGCGCGGCCGCCACCGCCGGCGTCGGCGCGTCGTCGGGCGCGACGCCGAGCAGCTCGGCGAGGAACGACGCCACGCGCTCCACTTCCGTCGGGCCGAGGCGCGCTTCGACGAGGCCGCGCAGCTTGGCGAGCGCGTCGCCCTTGGGCTCGCTGCGCCCGACCCCGGCGAGCTTCAAGAACAGGGGCCGCAGCATCCCGAACGGAGTCGACGACGTGAGCGGATCGCCCTGGACTACCCAGACCTCCTGACGATCGCCGAGCCGATCGAGCAGCTCGCGCGCGAGCCGAGACTTGCCGGCGCCCGCCGGGCCCAAGACGACGACGGCGCCCGCCCTGCGCTCGCTCGCGGTCTCGCCGACGAAGTCGGTCAGGTAGGCGATCTCGCGCTCACGCCCCACGAACGCGCCCCCGAGGTCGACGGCGCCGAGCACGCCACCGAAGGGCCGCGGGCGAATCACGAAGCGGTCGGCGAGGAGGCGAGCGGTGCCGGCGTCGACCGCGATCTCGCCGGGCTTGCCGTCGCTCTGGAGCGTGGCCATCAGCGATGTCGCGCGATCGGCTGCCTCACCCACCATGGCGGCTCGCGCGTCGGCGGTGCGGCCGATCGTGATCGTCGCCCTCGCTCGCTTGAAAACGGCGCGCGCCGCCAGCGCCGCGCGCGCGGCCCGGAACGCCAGATCACCGGCGCTGCCCTCGGACACCACCGCGATCACGACCGTCCCGTCGGCGACGGTCTCGGGCCGGAGGCCCAGCGGGGCGATCGCCTCTGCGAGCGCTCGGGCCGCCTTGCTCGCGAGCGCCTCTTCGGACCGGACCAGAACCAGGAAGACCAGGCGCCGCTCGGTCGTGGTCACCGCGCCGAGGTCGGTGACGCTCCTGCGGGTCGGGACGCTCTCGACCGGCTCGATCTCGTCGAGGAGCCGCGCCACCTCGGCGCCGTCCTTCGGTCGCGTGTCACGATCGCGGGCGAGCAGGCAGGCGCAAATGTCGTCGAGCTCGACCGGGATTCGAGGGTCGACCTCGGAGAGGCGCGGCGCGTCCTCGAGCGTGACGCGGAGCATGACGGCCAGGGCGCTGTCGCCCTTGAACGGCGGCTCGCCCGTCAGCGCCCGAAACAAGAGGCAGCCGAGCGCGAACACGTCGGCGCGCGCGTCGATGTCACGCTCGCCCCGCGCTTGCTCCGGCGCCATGTAGCCGGCCGTGCCGACGACGACGCCCGTCATCGTGAGCGGCTCGCCCTCGGGCCGCGCGATCCCGAGGTCGATGAGCTTGGGCCTGGCCGGGTCGCCCCCCTCGAGGATCACGTTCGACGGCTTGATGTCGCGGTGCACGATGCCGCGCCGGTGGAGCGCGCCGACCGCCGCCGCGACCTTGCTCATCAGGCCGACGCTCTCGGCCCACGTCAGACCCCGCTCCTTGAGCAGCTTGGCGAGCGTGGTGCCCTCGACCCACTCCATCGCGAGCCACGGCGGCTTGCCGAAGCCGTGGGCGACGTACCGCACGATCCCGGGCGACGTGAGGCTCGAGAGCAGCCCGCACTCGCGCGCGAACCGCGCGCCGTCGTCCTGACCGAGCCCGTGCAGCTCCTTGAACGCCACGATCTCGCCCGTCGACCGATCCTTGGCGCGGTACACGGCGCCGCCGCCGCCGGCGGCCACCCGCTCGAGGAGCTCGAACCGTTCGCTCGCCGCCTTGTCGACCACGCGCGACCTAGGCCCCCGACCCCGAGAGAGCCTGCACCAAGAGCGGGATGCTGCGCTCGAATCGGAACGGAACGTTCATGTGGCCGTCGTCGAACTCTTCGTGCACCACCGCGACGCCGTGCTTCTTCATCTCGCTGACGAGCGCGCGCGCGCCCCAATGGAGACCATACTCGTCGCGCGTGCCGCAATCGACGTAGCAGAGCCGCTGCGATCGAAGCGCCGCCGCGTGACCCTCGACCATTCGGACCGGGTCCCACGCCTGCCAGCGGGCCCACACCTGGGGCAAGAAGCGGCCGTCGGCCTGATCGAAAGGCAGATCGAAGCCGAGCTCGCCCGCCGGATTGGGGGAGTAGTGCGCGGCCATGGCGAGGAAGTTGAGCGCCTTGACCTGCTTGGAGAGCCGGCGCTGCGGGCTCGCCCAATAGGCTTCGAGCCACGCGCGCGCCCCCCCGGCCTGGCGGAGCTGATCGAGCGCCTCGAGCGCGTCCGGCAGGTAGCAGAGCTCGAAGTTCGCATCGCCCGAATGGTCGGCAAACGCCTGGAACACCCCGGGATGGAGCATCGCCAAGACGACCGCGCCATAGCCGCCCGAGCTCTTGCCGAACACTCCCCAGCGCTCGACCGCGTACTGTGACGCCACCGCCGGCACCACCTCACGAACGAGGTGCGTCGCGTACGCGCCCGTCGCGGTCGAGTCGATGTATTGGTTGCCGCCCAGGCGCGTGAAGCAGTCGGGCGCCGCGACGATGCGCGGCGGGCGGGCGCCCGACTCGATGAGCCGATCGAGCCGCGCGCCGAGCGAGGCGCCGAGCGGGTCGGTATTGAAGAGCATGGGGCCGTGGCCGGTGAACCCGGCCAGCGCGAGCAGCGCCGGGAGCGGGCGCCCGGGCTCGTAGCCGGGCGGCGTGTAGACCCAGACCTCGCGCTCGTGCGGATCTCCGAGCGGGTTCTGCCGGAGCACCTCGCTCCGGACGACCATGACCGTGGGGTGGCGATGGCTCACGGCCGGGGATCCTATCCCGCTTTATCGCCGCCCCTTCCATACTCGTCGCGGAGCTTCGACTTCAGGAACTTTCCCGTCGACGTCCGGGGGATCTCGCGGACGAACACGTAGCGATCCGGGAGCCAATACTTGACGAACGAGGGCTCGAGGTGCGCCGCCAGGTCGCTCGGGCTCGCCGACTGTTCGGGGCGCAACACGATGGCCGCCACCGGTCGCTCGCCCCATTTTTCGTCCTCGGCCGCGAAGACGGCGGCCTCGAGCACGGCAGGGTGCGCCATGAGCGCGTTCTCGAGCGCGACGCTGCTGATCCACTCGCCGCCCGACTTGATCACGTCTTTGGCGCGGTCGGTGATGCGCACGTAGCCGTCGGCGTCGATCGTGACCACGTCGCCGGTCTTGAACCAGCCGTCGGCGGTGAACCGATCGGGGCCCTCGTCGCCCATGTAGCTGCGCGCGACCCAGGGGCCGCGGACCTCGAGCTCACCCATCGTCTTGCCGTCCCATGGCATGACCGCGCCCGACTCGTCGACGTGCCGCGTCTCGACGAACGGCACCGGCAACCCCTGCGAACAGCGAGA
>CALKVR010000020.1 GCA_938004815.1 uncultured Polyangiaceae bacterium
GCGATGGCTCGCTCACCGACCGACCCTATCCGGAACAGGTGGGCTCCGAAACGACCTGGCGCAGCGTCGCGACCGGACCCCAGAGCACGTGCGCGATCCAAGGCGACGGGAGCCTCTGGTGCTGGGGGAGCAGCCCTGCCGGGCTGGGAGACGGCAACTTCTGGATCGAGTCGCCAGTCGAAGTCGAGCTGCCTTGAGCCGTCAGAGCGGCGGGCGTCTGGGACGCGTCCAGGACACCGTTTCAACGGGTGCCGATCATCGACGGCAACGGGGGCGATTGCCCTTGAGCTTCGCGGCGCCGCTCACGACCGCTGATACGCAGGCCAACGGAGCTCGATGGGCGCGCGACCGAGCGGCAGGTCGAACACGTCCGCTCCCAGCGACCACTCGACGAACCACGCCGTCGGGGGCCACGCATCCGCCGGAGGTGCGCGTTGCCCTCGATGGCGAAACCGCCACTCGACGTCTCGAAACGAGTTAGGCGTGTTCTCCGAACGGCGACGGGGCCTCGCACGCTCAGAGAGGCCGAGATGCGCAGATGGCGGAGTGCTAGGATCGGGCGGTGAAGGGCAGGCCCGCACCCGAGGCTCATCCGTACGACGAGAACGGCGTCGACCGAACGCTGGTCCGTTACACGCTCGCGATGACGCCTCTGGAGCGTGTTCGAACCCACGATGCGCTGCTCCGAGACGTCGAAAGGCTGGAGGCCGCGGGGCGGTCGCCGCAACATGGCCGAACCTAGTCTGATCGAGATTCTGCGCGTCCTCTCGCGGCATCAGGTCGAGTTCATCGTGGTTGGTGGGATGGCGGCCGTCATCGGTGGAGCGCCCGTCGTTACACGCGACGTCGATGTGTTGCGGCAGCGCTCGAGCGAGAACGTGACCCGACTTCTGGCCGCCCTCGACGAGCTCGACGCCGTGTTCCGACTCGATGACCGCCGGCTTCGACCGGACGCGTCTCACCTGGACGGCCCGGGCCATCTGCTGTTGAAGACTCGCTTCGGTGTGCTCGACCTGCTCGGCACGGTCGAAGAAGCCACGACTTTCGAGTCGCTGTTGCCGGACAGCCGGTGGGTGGATCTAGACGGCCTGTCGATCCGGGTGCTGACGTTGGAGCGGCTCTTGGAAATCAAGAAGAAGCTAGACCGGCCGAAGGACCGTCTGATGGTCCTTCAAATCGCAGCGACTTTGGACGAGCTGAAGAAGCAGTGACCACTCGTGGCGGGTGATACGCTGGTCGCGTGGTCGCCCCGCGGTCGCTCCTGTCGCTCGCTTGTCTCTCCCTCCTCATGATTACCTGCTCGGCGGGCGACGACCCACCATCGACGGGCGGTGGCGGCTCGGGCGCGGGCCCGGCGACGGCGTCGAGCTCGACGGGTGATTTCACGACGTCGTCGACGTCGTCGAGCACGGGGGTGGGCGGCGGCTGCGTCGGGACGAAGTCGGTGGCGGAGCCGTTGCCGCTCGATCTGTTCATCATGCTCGATCAGTCGGGCTCGATGCTGCAGGGCGCGGGCAACGGCGAGTCGCGCTGGGACACGGTGGTGGCGGCGATCACCGCGTTCGTGCAGGCGCCCGAGAGCGTAGGCATCGGCGTGGGCCTTCAGTTCTTCGGGATCGCGCAGCCCCTCGTGGCGGGATGCTACCAGCAGGCGTGCACCAGCGACGCCGATTGCGAAGCGACGGGTTGCGGCCAATGCCTCGAGAGCTCGGGGGTGTGCCAAGCCCCGTACAACGGTGACGAAGAGTCGTGCGCGGGCGCGGACTACGCGTGGGCCGAGGTGCCGATCCAAGAGCTGCCTGCAGTCGGCCCGGTCATCGCGGGCGTGCTAGGCATGCACAACCCGGGGACGAACACGCCCACCGAGCCGGCGCTCGACGGCGCCATCCAGTACGCCAAAGCGTGGGCGACCGATCACCCCGACCGCATCGTCGCCGTCATCTTCGCCACCGACGGCGATCCGGCGGTCTGCAACCTCGACCAGGCCTACATCGACTCGCTCGCGGCTGCCGGCTTCAACGGCTCGCCCAGCATCCAGACCTTCGTCATCGGCGTCGGCCCGTCGGTCACCGTGCTCGACGGGATCGCCGCCGCCGGTGGCACGGGTGAGGCCTTCCTCGTCGACTTCGATCCGATGGCCGAGGAGCAGTTCCTGCTGGCGATGAACACGATCCGCAAGGCAGCTCTGCCCTGCACGTACGAGATCCCGGAGCCTCCGATGGGCGAGGAGCTCGACTACGGACAGGTCAACGTCGAGTACACGCCCGGGAGCGGCGACCCCTCCGAGGTGTTCCCGTACGTCGAGTCCGAGGCCGACTGCCCGCCCGGCGGAGACGGCTGGTACTACGACGACCCGATGATGCCGACGTACGTGATGCTCTGCGACGGCGCGTGCGACAAGGTCCAGAGCGATCTGACGGCCGAGCTCGAGATCGTGCTCGGCTGCGTGACGATCGTGCCCTGATGCGTCAGTCCGAGAAGCCGGCGTCCTTCTCGAAGGGCTCGAGCTGGCCCAGGCCCCCGCCCGCGTAGGGCGGACTGGCGAGCTCCGCGAGCAGCCCCCGCGCTGCGCGGAACTTCGGCCGAATCGCCAGCGCGTGATGGAGACACGCGGCGGCGCGCCCGCGCTCGCCGTCGGCCACGAAGGCGCGCGCCAGATCGAAGAGCGGCGCCGACGCCGCGGGGAGCAGGTAGTCGTCACGATCCACGACCGCCCGACGAACCGCCTGGGCCAAGTGGTAGACGGCCATTTCGCGCTCGCCCAAGGCTGCCCACACCCTCGCGAAGAGATGGTGGGCAAAGATCTCCTTCGCCTCGATGCCCGAGTGGTACGTCTCGAGCACCTTGCGCGCGTGGGCGAGGTAGTCGGCAGCGCGCGCGCCGGAGGCGAGCCGCAACGATTTGTCTGCCTGCGCGCAGCTCTGCGTCCAATCGTGGTAGAGGCCGTTGGTGAAGCGGTCGAGCGCGAGACGCCCGCCGCCCTTGTCGCGCAGGATCGTGGTGTGGCCCCCTCGCAGCATCTGCCCCGAGGCGACCCAGATGTGGTCGGTCGCCGGGACCGGGATCGCAGCGACGTCCGGCGACAGATCCGGCGCGCTCATGAAGTACGCCATCTTGTCGTCGTCGCCCCACCGCACTTCGAAGTGGACGTAGTGATCGTCGAAGAACGCCTCGACTGCATCCACGTCGAGTACGTCGAAGGTGAACACCGGCGCGCGGTAGCTGCCCTCGGGCTCGAGCTCGTAGCGTCCGCCTCGGACAAGACCGTTCCAGATCACACCGGCGATGCTATCTCACGTCGCGAGAGGCACCGCGGTCATGCACTCGGCCGCGCAGATGTCTTCGTTCTGCTCGCAGGTGAGATCGTCGTGATCGATGCAGGCGGCGCAGTCCTCGACCGCCTGCTCGTACGCCTCGCTGGCGTCGGCCTTGTCCTCACAGTCGTCGTCGCATTCCTCGAAGGTCGAGAACGCGCTGCGGCCGCAGTCGACCGCCCACTCGCAGACCTGGTCGCAGACGATGTGGTTCGAGACCTCGTCCTTGACCTCTTCGGGCGAGCACGCCGCGGCGAGCACGGCCGTCGAGAACGCGCAGACGACGATCGCAGAAGCCCTCTTCATCACGTGGTTCATGCCCTGGTGGGAGAGCATGCGACGTGCCGAAGCGGGAGCCTCGCTCACGGCAAATTCGGATGATCGGCTTCGGGCCGGAGGGCGCGGTGCGCGGCTGCGCACGTGGCCAACGCCGAACCGGCGCGCGCAGAACCTCAGCCGCTCTTCTTCTTCTTCTTGTCGGCTTCGGCCTTGGCTCGGATCTCCGAGCTCTTGGGAGTGGGGCAGCGCGCCGTCTCGGGGCCCCGGTCGGAGGGCGGGATGCTCTCCCAAACCTCACGGGGGGTCAGACCAGCGGGCGGGGGCAGCGTCGGGCGTTGCGAGGCGGGAGGGCTCTCGTGAAAGACGAGGTTGCGCGAGCTGACGCGGCGGATGGTGGTCTCGAGCCCGAGGACCATCTTCATCACGACGACCTCGTCGGAGGGCGAAACCATCGCTGTGCGCAGGTTTTTCGCCATCGAACGGAGAGCCCGCACGAACAGCGCGGCTTCGGGAGGGGCGTCGGGCCCCGCGCGCTCGAGCTCGTCAGCGAGTTGTTCGGCGTCGAGAACCGTCGCCTCGACTTCGGCTTGAGAAAGACCGGCTCTGCTCATGGGGCTCTCTGCTGAACGACCTTCGTACGACCGACATAGCGACAGTATTTCCTCCAAGCGCCTCAAAAGCGTGACAAGTCGCGACGTGGCGTGGCGTGGTGGTTGCTACTGACTTGTCATGCAGTTGCCCCTCCAGATCACGTTCAGGGATTTCGCCTCCTCCGACTTCATCCGCGACTACGTGGAAAAGCGCGCCGCGAAGCTGGAGAAGTTCTTCGATCGAATCATCAGCTGCCGGGTGGTGGTCGAAGCGCCGAACCGCGGCCACCACCGTCACGGCAGCCCGTTCCGCGTCCTCATCGACGTTTCGGTGCCGGGGCAAGAGCTGGTCGTGGGCCGCAGACCCGACGACGAGCCCAGCCACAAGGACCTCTACGCCGCGATCGACTCGTCGTTCGACGACATGCGCCGCATGCTCGAGGAGTGGGCCCGCAAACGCCGCGGTGAGGTGAAACACCACGGCGCACCCGCCTGACCAGACCACCCTCAGGGCAAGCGGTCCGATGCCCAGGGCATCAGCACCAAGAACACGATCGCCACGAGCACGAGCATGATCAGGCTCGTGATCAGGTAGGTCGAACGCGGCGAAGCCGACGTGCTCCAGCCGTCCCCGTAGAATTTTCCTCGCGAGCGGACGCGCAGTTTTTTCTGCACGCCCTTGAGGAGGTCGGGCGCCACAGACCCGGCCGGCGGCCGGAGCGCGCCGCGCAGCGCCTCTTTCAGATCCACGTCGTCGACCTCCACGTCTGCCTCGCCACCGCTCGAGGGCGGCGGCTCGGGCTCGGAGGCCGGCTTGGCCGCGCGGGCGGCGGAGGCGCGCTTGACCATGGCGCGGACCTTGTCGTCGTCGTCGCCGTTGTCGCTCATGACGTGCCCTTCAGCTTTTCACCGACGGCCTTCTCGACCAGCACGCGGAGCTGACCGCGCGCGCGGTGGATGCGACTCTTCACCGTGCCGTCGGCGAGGCCGGTGACGGCGGCGATCTCCTCGTACGACATGTCCTCGACGTCACGCAGGATGAGCACCTCGCGAAAGTCGGGCTCGATCTGCTGGATCGCGTGCTTCACGATGACCTCGAGCTGCATGCCCTCGACGAGCTCGTCGGGCCTGCTGATGTCGCCGACGCTGACGCCCTTGGCCGCCGAGAGCGGCGCTCGCTCGGCCATCGCGTCGACGTCATCTTGCTCGCCGACCTGCCTGCGGGCGAGGTACTTCGTCCTGTTCTTGCAGAGGTTGACGGCGATTCGGTAGATCCACGTGGACAGCTTGGAGTCGCCGCGGAACTGGTCGATCGCCTTGAAGACCTGGACGAACACCTCTTGGGCGAGGTCCTCGGCCTCTTCGCGGCGGCCGAGCATCCGGAAGACGAGCGCGAAGACGCGCCTCTCGTACGCAACGACGAGCTCGTTGAATGCCGCTTCGTCTCGAGCGACGAGGCGCGCTACGAACGCTGATTCGTCGTCGCTCAAAGCCACCGGCCGGCCGAGGATACACGACAGTGCCGTCGCTTGCGGGCCGGAAACCTGATACCCCTTGGGCGTGACTGCGCCGAATTCTCCGGGGGCACCCCCCGGCGCCATTCAACCCGCGGGGGCCTCGGGGCTGGCAACGAACGAGCAGGTGCTCTTCGAGGGCGAGCCCGCGCTCGTATCCAGCATCGGCATCGTCTTTTTGCTGATCTTCACGGTCGGCCTCGCCTGGATCTGGCTGTACTTCCGGCGCGGGGGCACGCGCTACAAGATCACGAACCAGCGCATCGTCATCGACCGGGGCATCTTCTCGAAGACGATGGAGCAGCTCGATCTCTACCGCGTGAACGACTTCACCGTCGACCGGCCGTTCGGGCAGCGCCTCCT
>CALKVR010000021.1 GCA_938004815.1 uncultured Polyangiaceae bacterium
GAGACGAGCGCGCCCGCCGTCAAGAGCAGGAGGGCTGCGGCGACCGGTCGGGCGAGCGCGATCGCGATGGCCCCCTGGGTGCCCTGCGGTGTCAGCGAGCTGGCCATGAGCCACATCGCGCCGCCCGTCGCGCTCGGCAAGACACCGGCGAGGCCGCGCAAGTCGTCTTCGATCGCGGCGCGGGCCACCGCACCGACGAGGGTGACGACGCCGATCGTCGCGAGCGCGGGGGCGCCCCACCGCGCTGCGTCCGGCGAGAGGAGGACGCCGAAGCGGAGGAGGACGAAGCCGCCCGCGAGCGAGTAGAGCGCGATCGCCATCGTCGCGTCGCTCGCGTCGGACTCGCGCGCGACTTCGGCGCCGACGCGGTGAAACGGCGCCGCGAACGAGAGCGCGGCCGCGGTCACGACCGCGAGCACGAAGAGGCCGTGCGAGGCCGGCAGGCCGAGGACGGTGCCGGTCTCGACGTGGCCGTGCGAGAGCTCGCGCGCGACGTCGGGCAGGTTCCAGGCGAGCTCCGATGGCAGACCGTCGAGCCCGATGACGCCGGGGGTCGAGCGGGCGAGGTAGTGGGTGAGGAGGGCGAAGGACCCGCTCGCGATCGCGCCCCCCGTGAGCAGCTTGAACGAGCCCGCGCCGAGCTTGCCCGACGCCGAGCGCGACGTCGCGATCATCCCGCCGAGGAGCGCGGTGGCAGCGAGGGCGAACGCGAGGAGCGGGAGGCTCTGCGCCGCGAGCAGCAGGGTGGCGGCTGCCGCCATGGGAGCAGCCAAGAGGCAGAAGCGAGCGAGCTTGCCGTCATGGGTCGCGAGCGCGCACGCGAGGAACACCATGGCCGGGACCGGGAGTAGCGGCGCGGTGAGGCCATCGACGCCGAGGAACACATCGAAGCCGAGCACCGAACCGCGCTCGATGAACTGCAGGCCGTCGTTGCCGTCGTCGCGGCCCACGCCCCGCAAGAAGCCAAAGAGTGGCAGCGCCGACGCGACGATGCAGGCGAGGCCGACGGCCACCGAGGCCGCGCGCAGCGCTCGCTCACCGCCGGCGGGCTGGTAGCGCGACGCGAAGGCGAGCCCCGCGAGCAGCAGCGGGAGCAGGAGCGCGACGGCGAGGATGTGGCGCAGCGGGAGCGGTCGCCGATCGGCGACGACACCCAGGTAGAGAGGTGGATCGTAGGCGCTGGCGCCGGGCGCGGCCGAGTCGGTGTCGACGACCACCTGCGCGAAGGCCTGGGTGACGTTGGTCTGGTCGGGGCGCCACACGACGTTGTAGAGGCGTGACTCACCAGGCGGGAGGATCGTGCTCGCCTTGGGCAGCGTCTGGATGCCGAGCCCGACAGGCGGCTTGGCGCCACCGTCGTCGGCGTTGCGAACACCGACCCGATAGATCTGCAGCGGGCCGTCGCCGGTGTTCTTGATCTCGAAACCACCGACGTAGCTGCCGTCGGCGGTGCGCGTGAGGGCGACGGGCTTGCCGTGCGGAGAGAGGGCAGCGCGACCGCGCGGGCCCTCTTTCGGGGCGGGCGGTCGTTTGCCGAGCTCGAGCTTGGGGCGATCGTGACCGATGTGCGCGTGCGCTGCGCGGAGCGGCGAGAGCACGGCGACGACGAGCGCCACGACGACGAGCAGACGAGCGATCACGACGACCCCTCTCGCTCGCCGCTCTGCGGCTCGGTGCGCGAGAACGGTAGCGCGAGCAGATCGAGCGGCGCGGCGAGCACGCGGTCGATGAGCCGCCCGATGGGAGCCAGCCGTGAGGGGCCCGCCCCCGATATCGGCTCGGCGGGCGGACGCGCGTCGAGCCGGCGCGCCCGCATCGCTACGGCGGCGATGATCGCGAAGCCGACGACGGCCAGCCCGATGCGCACTTCGCGCGACTCGGTGGCGGGGACAGCCCACGGGCCGAGCGCGAGGGCAGCGATGGGCGCGAGCGCGATGGCGGCGATGGCCGCCCACTTGGGCGCCGACTCGCCCGCGCCGCCGGTGCGCCAGCCCGCGAACGCCACCGCGGCCCACGTCACGAGGACGCACAGGGCAGCGGCGCCGTTGCCGAGGCCCATGCCCGCGAACGCTCCGGCCACGCCGACCGCCCCGAGCGCGGCGACGCCGCCGGGGATGGGCGCGCCGGTGAGGGCCGAGCGAGCGAGCCCGAGCGGCGAGCCGACCGGCGCCCGAGCCGGTCGATCGAGGGCGGCAGGCTCTTCGGCGGCCCTCTTCTTCTTGGACTTCTTGGCCGGCTTCGCGGTCGCGGCAACGGGGTTGCCATCCGCCTGGTGAGCGGCGAACGCGGCGAGCAAGATCGCGGGCGCGGCCGCGGCCGGCGCGAGCGGCGCCACCGAGCCTGCTGCCGTCGCGAGCAGCCCGAGCGGACCGAGCGGCGGGAAGCGCCCACACCGCGGCGATCACCGCCGCGACGAACGCGAACGCGAGCCCGACGGGGGGCGTCGAGAACACGGCCGGCGCGACGCGCGCGAGCGCGACCGACAGGACGGAGAGCGCCCCGCCGGCGGCGAGCGACCCGAGCGCCCCCGCGAGCGGCGCGCGGAGCGCGGCCGCGAAGAGCAGCATCGCCGCCAGGAATGCCGCGCTCACGGCGCCGGCGGCAGGGAGCCCGAGCAGGCGCTTTTTCATGTACTCGGCGGTGTCGGCGAGCTGGGGCGCGATCTCGTGGAAAGTCACGGTCGGCCCCTGAAGCACAATGACGGTTTCGTTGCCTTCGCGAACGTTGACCACGTCGATGAGCGCGACCTCGAGGCCGTCGCCGCCGATCACCGCGCCCTCGCCGGGCGCGATCGCGATCTTGTGCAGCCCCGCCACGACGGGGACGCGCACTGCCGGCGAGATGGCGATCGGCTGGCTGCGTACGAGCTGCGCCTCGTCGGCGACGCCGTCGTAGATCTTGG
>CALKVR010000022.1 GCA_938004815.1 uncultured Polyangiaceae bacterium
GGGCTCTCCAGTGGCAACGACGCCCGAGCGCGCCCGAGTGGCGATGGGTGCTCAAGACGCCGCACCACCTCGAATGGCTCGATGAGCTCCCCAAGGTGCTCGATCGGCCGCTCATCGTCTGGACGCACCGCGCGCCGCGCGAGGTCGTCGGCAGCTTCTGCAGCATGATCGCGCACGGACGCGGGGTCTTCAGCGACCGCGTCGATCCGCACGAGATCGGCCGCTATTGGCTGAGAAAGGGCAAGCGTATGGTCGAGCGCGCGATGGACTTTCGCAGCCGCGTCGGGCCGAACGACTTCATCGACGTTCGGTACGAGGAGCTGATCAAGGACCCGATGCGCATCGCGCAGTCGATTCAAGAGCGAGCAGGCCTCGCCCCTACCGCGGCCTCCGAGGCCGCTCTTCGGGCAAGCCTGGGGCGTGAGACGAAGGACCGCCACGGCAAGCACCGCTACAGCTTGGAGGCGTTCGGTCTGACCCCCGCCGACGTCGACGCCGCCTTTGCGCGCTACGACCGCGAGCTCCGCTGAGTCGCTCCGAGGAAAGGTTGCCTGGTGAGCGCCGTACAAGGCGCACCGGGCCATGGTCAGTCAAAACCTCGTCGCCTTCGACTCCGCGGCTCTGACGCTCGTCCTCGCCGACGGCGACGACCTCCACGTCCATGGAGGGCCAGAAGAAAAGCCGCGCTGGGTCCGTACCGCCCCCGCACGTCTCTTGGCGGTGGGCGCGGGCGGGGGGCTCGTGACCACGCTGGACGCGCGGGGCGTGCTCACATGGTGGACCGGCTCGGGCGAGGTCTACTCCTCGTCCACCCTCGACGACGCCGCGTTCGGGCTGGCGACCGCGCCCGACGGCCAGGCGTGCGCCGTCCTCTTCCCCGATCGCGTCGTACTGGTCGAGCGCGGGGCCGCGAGCCGTACGCTTCGGATCGAGGACGCGACGGCCGCCGCCTTCTCGGCCGACGGCGGGCGCGTCGCCATCGGGACGCGCACGGGCGCGGTACGCATCGTCACCTTCGCCGGTGAGCCATTCGGAGAGGCGCAGGTCGAGGCTACCGTCACGAGCCTCGCCGCGAGCCCAAAGGGCTCGTGGTATCTGACGAGCGGCGACCGCGTGCTGAGGCTCGAGGCGCAGGGTGGCGAGGCGCAGCGCATCACCCGCGCGGGCGGCTACGCGCCCGACTGCGTCGCCGTCAGCACCGACGGCTCGTTGTTCGCAGTCCGCCTCGACGCGTCGATCACGATCGCCCTCTCGGATCCTCCGAAGGAGACGGTGGCTCAGCTGCGTTACCCCGAGCGCACGATCACCGGCGTCGCCTTCGCTCCCGGTAGGGTCATGCTCGTCGGTCTCGACAAGGGCGACGCGAACTACGCCGACATCCCGAGAGAAGAGCTGCGCCGCACCGAGACGTTCGAGGGCCGCAGCGTCAACCGCTGGATGGTCAGCGTGAACCTCGACGCCGCCGCCGCGGGGCCGCCGCCGACTGCTGCTCCTGCTCCCTCGGCTTCGCCGGCTTCTCCCGCCCCGCTCCCTAGGCCCGGTCCCGCGGCTTGGCGCGAAGCGCCGACGCTCCCCGCGCCCGAGAAACCGGTGAGCGGCGGCGCCAAGTCCTGGGTCCTGGGCGTGCTCAGCGTGGCTCTGCTCGCCGCCGCCGTATGGTGGAAGGTCACGTCGGACGAAGACCGCGCCAAAGAAGAACGCAGCCGCCAGATGCAAGAGGACATCTCGAACTCGGTGCGCGACTCCGTCAAGAAGTCGATGAAGAAGTAACAAATACACAACAGGCGACAGGCGACCGACAATTGACAACCCGGTCTGCCGCCGGGCGATGGAAGGGCAGCTGCCGCCCTCGCATTCGAGGGCGGCAGCGCTGATTGTCGGCTGTTAATCGCCTGTCGCCTGTTGTGGATCCGCAGGGTCAGTTCGACTTCGGGCGGAGCGCCGGGCGCGGGCCGGGCGCGGGCCCCGGTTTCGCCGTCGGCGCGGGACCGTGCCCGGGCCCCTCGGCCTTGCCGGGGGGCGGCTGCGGCGCGACGCGCGGCTTCTTCGGGGCGCGCGGGCGCGGGATGAACGAGCCCTTCCCGATCTTGAGCGGGGTCGCCGCCCCGCCCTTGGGCGTGCGCGATTGCTTGATGTCGATGTCGTGCGACTCGCCGCGCTTGAACTTGACGCCCTTCTCTTCGACGACGTCGTCATCGCCCTCGCTCGAGACGTTGCGGATCTTCACGTCGTACGACTCGGTCGCGGCACCACCGCCGCCGACCTTGAGCTTGCGGGTCTTGCGATCGAGCCGCAGGTCGACCACGCCGTCCTTGTCCGACTTCATGTTCGCGAGGCGGACCGCGACGCCGCCCGCTTCTTCGTCGTCGTCCATCGCGACCTTGATGGTCGGCACACGACCCGACGCCGGCTTGTAGCTCACGCCATCCTCGGAGCGCCCGATGGTGAGCACGTCTTTCTCTTTGGTCGTGTTCTTCACGCCCTCGATGGTGAACGCGGTGCCATCGCCGAAAACGGTGACGCCGGCCTCTTCACTGGTCGGCTTGTCGCTCGCGCCGGCGATCGTGATGTCGAAGTCGCTCTCGTCGGGGACGATGTACATCTTGGAGAACTCGGGGTTCACCCCGTCGAGGAAGGCCGACAGATCGACCACCTCTGCACCCGGGATCTCGTTCACGTCCTTGCCGTCCTCGGTCCCGAGACGACGACCCTGATCGTCCTCGATGACCACGGTCGTGGAGCGGGGAACGACCGTCTTCTTCTTCTTCGTCGTGCCCTTCTTACAGAAGGGGCAGGCGGCCTTTTGGAGGCGAAGGTCGAGCGGGATGACGACGATCGAGTGGCTCTCGGCGTTGCCGCCCCAGGGCATCTTCGGCACGTCGGGGTTGATCGCGGCGACGTCGTACTTCCACGTGTTCGCGTTGCGATCGATGATGATGTACCGCTCGGTGTCCGGGTAGTTGTTGTCGTACATCAAGATGTGGTGGACGCCGTTGCCCTTGTCCTGAATGGCGTACGGCGTCGTGGCGTGCCCGCCCTGCCCCGGCGGCCCCCAGAACCCGAGCGTCGCGAGCTCTTTCTTCTTCCACATCTCCACGAGCGTGTCCTCGACGCTCACCGGGGTCGACGCGAAGCGCGAGCGGCCGACGTGGGTGCGCACCGGATCGACGGCCTGGTAGGCCCAGTAGTACCCGATGAGGGGCGTCACCTGCTCGCGCTGCAGCGCGTGGGGCGAGGTGCCGCCCGACATGAACGTGTCGTGTTTGTCGTTCCCCTTGAAGAAGGTCAGC
>CALKVR010000023.1 GCA_938004815.1 uncultured Polyangiaceae bacterium
CCCGTCGACCCGTCCGGCCCCGCCTACCGCGACATCGATCGCGAGGGCCACGGTCGCCAGAAGCTCTACGTGACCCTGCCGCGCAAGGGCACGGTGGTCGTCATCGACGCGCAGTCCGTCCTCGAGACGGCGGCGGGCAGCTTCGAGCCCTGCGTCGTCGAGAACGAGATCCAGCTTCAGACGCGCCCGCCCGAGGTCAACGACACCGAGTTCGCGGTGGCCCCTGGCCCCTCGTGTGCCGTCCCCGAGATCCCGCCCGTCCGCGCCGCCACCGAGTACGTCTCCACGCCATCGGGGGTCGCCCTCGCCGAGGACCGGCTGTACATCGGCGACTCCACCGCACCGCTCATCCACGTCGTCGACGTGAGCGACCCCTGCGCGCCGCAAGAGATCGAGCCGCTCGCGCCGGTCTCGTTCGAGGACCCGTCGCGGGTCGTGGTCACGAGCAGCATCGCGGTGAGCCCCGAGGTCTCGCCCAGCCTGAAACGCTACCTGTACGCCGTCGATATCGATGACCGCAGCGTCATGGTGTTCGACGTCACCACCGCGTCGGGCACGGCCTCCGACGTGCTCCCGCTCCGCCGGCCGAGCGCGGCGCTGAACCCGCTCCAGCCGCCCGACCGCGTGCGCTACGTCTCGGCGCCGCAGGACATCGCCATCGTGCACCGCGATTCGCCCCGCAGCGCGGGCGGGGGGATCGCGCCGTTCGGTACGCTCTGCGACGCGCAGTCCGAGAACGTCTGCGATGGGTCGAACGCGACCTGCGACCTGGGCACGCTGTATCGCACCACGAGCGACTTCGAGGACGGCGCCGGCCCGTTCGAGATGCGCGGCGTCTTCGCCATGGTCGCGCTCGGCTCGGGCCAGGTCGCGGTCATCGATATCGAGGACTACGATGCGCCCTGCCGTGGCGGCAAGACGGTCGACCCGGCGTGCCCCGCCGTCGGCGGCCCGTTCGCCACCGGCGAGCCGTCGTGCGGGGTCGTCCAGCCGCACACGTCGCGCTCCCAGGTCTTCCTCCTCACGAACGAGGACGTCGGCCGGCACCTCCCGGGCGTGCTCACGTTCCCCGTCCTCTCGCTCGAGACGGGCACCGTCGTCTCGACCGGGGTCTCGATGCGGGCGGGGGCGGGCGTGGCGTCGATGGTGGTGGGTGGCGACATCATCGAGCTCGACCCCGCGAACGGCACCTTCACCGACGACCAGGGGCTTCGCAACACACTTCGGTTCAAGCTCGACGACCCGCGCGTGCACCTGTTCGATCAAGAGTGGTCGGTGACCTACCAAGGCCCCCTCCCGACGTTCCAGGGCAAGCGCGGCGATCTTCGGCTCGGTAGCTTCGACCGCGAGCTGATCGACGCCAGCGGCGGCTTCTGCCGCGGCGGCTTCCAGTCCGAGAACGCGGTCCGCGAAGAGCTCCAGGCATCGGGGCTCACCGGCGCCGCGCTCGAAGAGGCCGCCCTCCGCCTCGCAGACCGCCTGCACGTGGCCGAAGATCTGCCGCAGCAGACGTCCAAGTACTGGGAGACGGCCGCGTGCGGGTACGAACAATGTCGCGCCACCTTCGGCGACGACGAGGCGCCGACGCTCGCGCGCGATCTGCGCATCATCGAGGCCAAAGACGACCGCCTCGAGCTCTCGGCCCCCGCCACCGTCGCCGACGACCTGTTCGAGTGCTGCTTCCCCACGCTCGTGTCGTATGAGGTCCGCCCGGGCGACGAGTGGACGATCGTCGGCGCCCTCTCCGGGTTCCACCACGCGACGATCGCGGACCAGACCACGGGCGTCTGTCGCCCCTCGTGCGACCCGCGCCTCGCGCTCCTCCGATCGCGCGCGCGGACGGGTCAGCTCTACTCGGGCGTGAACCTCGAGTTCGAGATCGTCGCCGACGGCGCCACGCTCGAGCGGGACATGAGCTTCCGGTTCACTTCGCAGGGCGCGTTCCAGGCGCTCCGCGGCGTCCTCACCAACGACGACCGGCCCTTCGTGCAGCCTCAGGCGCTGGTGTACTCGCGCGGCACCGACCGCCTCCTCATCACCGACGGCGGGCTCGAGGGCCTGCTCATCACGCCGGGCGATCTGAACGGCAACATCGCGCAGTTCTTCTGAGCGGCTCGGCGATGCGGACGAAGAAGCCGAGCTCCACGAAGGACTCGGGGCCGCGCCTGACGCCGGTGATGAAGCAGTTCGCCGAGGCCAAGTCGGCCTACCCCGACGCGATCATCTTCTTTCGCCTCGGTGACTTCTACGAGATGTTCATGGAGGACGCGGTCGTGGCATCGCGCATCCTCGGCATCGCGCTGACGAGCCGCAACCGAGAGAACCCCGAAGACGAGCCGATGGCCGGCGTGCCGCACCACTCGGCGCACCAGTACGTGGCGCGCCTGCTCGCGGCCGGGCACAAGGTCGCGATCTGCGAGCAGCTCGCCGACCCTTCCAAGATCAAGGGCATCGTCCCGCGCGCCGTCGTGCGGGTCGTGACCCCGGGGCTCGTGACCCACGACGGCCAGCTCGAGGCGCGCGAGAACCACTTCCTCTGCGCGATCGAGGCCGAGGCAGGGGCGACCGCGATCGCCCTCCTCGATCTGTCGACCGGCGAGCTGTTCGCGGCTCGGTGCAACGAAACGACGCGCCTCGTCGCCGAGCTCTCTGCCGCGGCTCCGAGAGAGATATTGCTCGGACCGTCGGTTCACGGCCTCGAGACCACCGCGCGCCAGGTGCTTCCGGCGTCGGCGATCAGGCTCGAGGGCGAGCTCTCACGCGCGGCCGACGAGCTCGTCGCCGACCTCCTCGGCGCCGAGCTCGCCGCGGACGCGGCCCGTACCCACGACGCCCTCTCGCGCCGGGCCATCGCCCGCGCCCTCGCGTTCGCCAAGGCCTGCACGCCTCGCGAGCGGCTGCCGATCGTGCGCGTCGCCCGCCTCGAGGGCGACGCGGCGATGCTCGTCGACGAGACGGCTCAGGCTCACCTCGAGCTGGTCCGGGCCGCCGACGGCGGCAAGCGCGGGACGCTCCTCGAGACGGTCGACCGCACCGTCACCTCGGGCGGCGCGCGCCTCCTGCGGCAGCGCCTCCTCTCGCCGCTCCTGTCCGTCGCCGCGATCCGCGCCCGCCAATCCGAGGTCGAGCTCTTCGTCGTGCACGCCCGGTCGCGGGCCGAGCTGCGAGCCGCGCTCGCCGACGCCAGCGATCTGGAGCGCCTCGCCGTCCGCGTCGCGCTCGGCGAAGCGACCCCGCGCGATCTGGGCGCGCTGCTGAACCGGGCTGGGCTGGCCCTACCGGTGGCCGAT
>CALKVR010000024.1 GCA_938004815.1 uncultured Polyangiaceae bacterium
GCCGGGCTCGAGATCATGATCGGCGGGATGGTCGAGGCCGAGCTCGCCATGACCTTCTCGGCCCACCTCGCGTCGGGCCTCGGCGGCTTCGCCTTCGTCGATCTCGACACGCCGCTCTTCTTGCGCGAGAGCCCGTTTCGGGGCGGCTTCACGCTCGACCGTGACAAGATCGTCATGCCGGCAGGCGCCGGCGTCGGGGTCACGCTGCCGTGAGGTTTCGGCCGCGGCTCGTGAGCTCGACCGAGCGCCTGGAGATTCGCCCGCTCGACCACGACCACTTCGACGCTTGGGTCGACGCCAACCGCCGGCGCCTGCCACGGCAGACCCCGCTCGACAGCGATCCGCGGCCGCCTCGGGCGCTGAACCGGCCGCAGCCCGGCAAGATCGTCCACGAGCAAGAGGCGTGGCGCCGGGACGACCGCTGCTACGGCTTCGCGTTCACCGCTCGCTCCGACGGGCGCCTCGTCGGAACGGCCACCGTGCGGGTCGTCGCGCGCGCCGGCTCGCAGCTCGGCTGGCTGGGCTACGGCCTCTACAACCACGAGTGGGGCCAGGGCTACGCGCGCGAGGGCGTGCGTGAGGTCGTCCACCTCGCGTTCCACGAGCTCATGCTTCAACGCCTCGAGGCGGGCATACGGCCCGAGAATCGTCCGTCCATCAAGCTCGTGAGGGCTCTCGGCATGAAGCGGAGCTTCTTCACCGAGCTCTTTCAGGACGGCCGCTGGGTCGAGCTGGTCGTCTACGCGACGACGGCCCCGGCGTGGGGCATCGCGGGTCGCAGGCCCTCCATCGGGCTCGATCGCGTCTGACGGCTCCCGGGACGCGCGCGTCGATTTCTCGCAACCGAGCCGCCGAGCCAGCGTCTTGGGGACGAAGCCGCCGGCAGGGGCGGCCCCAACCCCAGAACGTGGAGGATCGTCATGCGTTTCGTCTCGTGCTCCCTCGTCGTCGCTGCTGTCACGGCTCTCTTCGGCTGTGCGAGCGCCGGGCCGCAAACCTCACCCGGCCTCAGCGAACCGGTCCAGCCGGCCGACGGGGGCGACCCGAGCCCTGGCGAGCCGCAGTGCGCGGTGGCACCCAGCTGCGGTCCGGCCCGCGAGACGTTCTCCGACCTCGGCAGCTGCGAGGCGGAGGGAAATCGTTGCACGTCGACCGAGATGTGCGGCGCGACGGCGTTCTGCCGCGACGACGCGGGGCAGCCGGTCGCGCCCCCGGGCCCCAGCCCGCCGAGCTGAGCGCTCGCGAGATCGGAGGTCGCTTCGCATCGGACCGGGAGCACACCTCGCGCGCTCGGTGCTCTATGCTCGGCGCCGTTGACGAGTTGGATCGCGGCGCTGGCGTTCTCTCTCACCCTCGGCCTCGTCTTGTTTCGGCCGCGGATAGGCAGGTTTCCTTCACCGGGCCTGGTCGCTCCGGTCGGGGTGGGCGCGGCGCTGATGATGGCGGGCGGGGTGATCGGCGTCACCGACGTCGCCCGGGCGGCCGAGGAGCTCGCGCGGCCGCTCTTGGGTCTGACGTGCATCTGTGTCTCGGCCGGCCTCGCGCGCCAGCTCGGGCTCATCGACCGGCTGGCGCGGGTGGTCGTGCCCGCGGCGCGCGGGCCCGTGCATCGCGCGTTCAGCGTCGTGTTCGCGCTGAGCTTCGTCGTCGCGATGGTGTTCAACAACGACGCCGCCATCCTGGTGCTCACCCCGCTCGTGCTCACGCTCGTTCGTCAGCTCTACCCGATCCGCAAGGACCGGATCATCGAGCCGTTCGCCTTCGCCGTCTTCGCCGCAGCCGGAGTGGCGCCCCTCGTGATCTCGAACCCGATGAACTTCGTGGTCGCCACCATCGCGGGCATCGGCTTCAACGCGTACGCCGTCCGGATGCTCCCGGTCGCGCTGGCCTCGTCCGCCGCCGCCTACCTGGTGCTGCGCCGCTTCTACCGGGCCGAGCTCTACGACGAGATCCCCGCGCGCGGCACCGTCCCCGCGCCCGGCGAGCTCTCGCGGGCGGCGGGTGAAGCCGGCGTCATCCTCGTCGTGACCCTGCTCGCCTTCCCCGTCGTCACCGCCCTCGGGGGGCCGGTGATCCTGGTGTCGGTCGTGAGCACGTCCGCGCTCGTGACCATCGCGCTCGGCCGCCGCGCCGTCTCGGCGGGGGCCCTGGCGCGCGAGGTCCCCTGGCCGATCCTCGGGTTCCTCTTCGGGATGTTCGTCCTCGTGCGCGGGCTCGAGAACGCAGGCGCGGTGGGGCTGCTCCGCTCCGCGTACGCCTCGCTCCCCGAGGGACCGATGCGCATCTTCGGGGTCGGGATGGTGTCGGCGATCGGCTCGGCGCTGCTCAACAACCACCCGATGGCGCTCCTCAACGCCGTCGCCCTCCAGCCGCGGCCGGGCGACGACATCACCCCCGTCCTCGCGGCGCTGGTGGGGGGCGATCTCGGGCCGAGGCTCCTTCCCACCGGGTCACTCGCCGGCCTCCTCTGGCTCGAGTGGCTGCGCCGCGAGGGGGTTGCCCTCTCGCTCCGGCGCTACGTCACGCTCGGGATATTGATGACAATCC
This sequence comes from uncultured Polyangiaceae bacterium, assembly GCA_938004815.1. GTDB lineage: Bacteria > Myxococcota_A > Polyangia > Polyangiales > Polyangiaceae > Xiheicaenibacterium. The sequence continues at coordinate 2,548 of CALKVR010000024.1, forward strand.
CGTCATTGACTGTGGGTCTCGCCGTCTTGCTGCTGGTGTCCTGAGCGAGCAGGGGCCTATCGAGACGGGGACGGGGACGGCGGCGGGAGTGTGGCCGGCGCTATCGCCCTGGCTAGCTCGACGCCGTTGGCGTAGGTCGTGAGCCGCGCGATGACGCCTCCCTCGATCTCGAGGACGTCGACGAAATGGACCTCGGCGCCGCGCCCGGTCGGCTCGGCCGCCCCGAGCCGGCCCGTCATCGTGCCGGCCCAGAGCCCCTCGACGACGACGTGCCCCTGCCCCGCGTGGGCGCGGGCCATCGTGATCGTCCTGTCAGGAAAGGCATCGGCGAGCGCGGCAAAGGCGGCGCGAATCGCCGCCGAGCCGCGCGCGTCGTCCGGGCGCGAGAAGTCGATGTGGACGGCGTCGGGCGCAAAGAGCTCCGCCAGCCGCGCGTCGTCGCGTCGCTGCAGGGCGACATAGAGCGTCTTGGCCAGCTCGACCGCGGCCGTGTCGCCGCTCGCGTCCGCGCTCGCGTCGACCCAACGCGTAGCGGTGGGCGCGACGATGGGCGGGCGGGCGACGATGCCCGCTTCGCCTAGCTGCATCCCGACGGTCTGCTCGTCCATGTAGAGGTGCTCGCGGGTGACGAGCCCGCTCGGCGCGAACCACATCAAGCTGACGCCGGCCACGCCGACGCGCGACCGCTCGGCGGTCGTTCCGCTCACGACCCACTCGGCCACGGCGAGATCACCGGCGTGGACGACGCGTGTCGTCGTCATCTTCACCGCCGCCATGCCGCCCCAAAAACCGGCGAGACCGCGGACCATCTCGGCCGTCGTCTCCTGACGCCTGCCGTCGCCGCCCCACGTGACGAAAACCGCGTCGGGGGTGTAGAGCGCCGCGAGGGCCTCGGTGCTCTTGGTGGCCCAGGCCGACTCGGCGAGCGCGACGTTCTTGCGAATGAGCGGCTCGAGGCCGGTGGGCTCTCGAGCGGGCGCCGTGGACGAGGCGATCGCGGCCCCGGTCGCGTCGGGCGACTCTGTACGCGGCGCGTCGGCGCTGCAGGCAACGAGCGCCACCCCGACCCAGACGGCGGCGCCGCGGGCCATCACGGGCCCTGCGTGGCCGCGATCTCTTCGGGCGCGTCACCGAAGCCGTCGAGCGTGATCCGAAGACCGGAC
>CALKVR010000025.1 GCA_938004815.1 uncultured Polyangiaceae bacterium
ACGTCATCCCGCGTGCACCGAAGATCCCGAAAGAGGCGGCGAACCTGCCGCGCACCACCCGGCGGATCCCTTCGATCCCGCCGCCGCCGCTGCCCGCAAACCCGACGCCGCCACCCAAGGACGCCGGGCCGCAGCCGGCCGTTCCGCACCGCCCGACGTTGATGGGGCTCGCGCAACGCAAGCCCTCGAAGCCGCCGCCGCGGCGTTCGGGCGGGCCGCCCGGCTCGACGACCGGGAACCACCCGGCCGTGTCTTCGTCCGAGAAGACGGTCGTCGCGCCGAGCCCGACGGCGGCCTCGGCCGAACCGAACCGCTCGAAGCCGCCGCCGCCCCCGCTTCGGCGAAAGAGCTTTTCGGGCGCAGAGACGAAGCAAGACGCGGCGCCCGCCTCGCAGGGCGTCAAGCGCCTCAACCGCACGCTCGAGATCGACACGCGGCTCGACAAGTCGAAGCCGAAGCCGCCGGCCGCATCCCCCACGCCGCCCGCGGTCCAGACAAAGCCGACCCGCGAGATGGCACCGCCGCCGCTTGAAGAAGAGACGGTGGTGGCGAAGACGGCCGACGCCGTCGCCGCGCGCGATCTGGCCGCGAAGGAAAAAGCTGCCAGAGACAGCGCCGCCGCGGAGCCTGCCGCGAAAGAGGCCGCGAACGACGCGGGCAAGCCCGCGCTCGCCAAGAAGGCGTTCCCCAAGGACTCTCAGACCGGAACCATCACGACGGTGAAGAAGACGGCCGAGGGCACCGTGATCATGGAGAGCCCGGTGAAGAAGGGCTCGGCGACCGAAAAGACGGAGCTCATGGCGGCGCGACCGAAAGACGCGGCCGCCCTCGCCTCCGGCGGCGAGAGCAAGCCGCCGCGCGCCAAGACGCTCGAGATGGCGCTCGAGGACCACCACGAAGCGTCAGAGAAGCACCCCGAATCACCGAGCTCGGTCTCGGCGCCCAAGGTCGCCGAGAACCCGTCCGACGCGGGCGGCACGACGTTCCAGGTCGACGGCGAAGAGCCGGCGGCGGCCGACGACGAGCCCGAGGCCGCGCCCGACCCGTTCCGCGCGCGAAAGAAATCGGCGCTCGAGGTGCCCCTCTCGTCGCTCGTCGCCGCGAGCATGGTGTGGATCATCGGCCTGCTCGCGTTCTTCTTCGTGGGCCGCATTTCGGGCTTCAAGAGCGCGGGCAACGCCCCGGTCGCGCAAGACGGCCTGGCCGATCGCTTCCTCTCGTGGCTGCCGCCGCCCGAGCTCGCGGCCGCCGTCGGCAACGGCGAGCCCAAGCCGTGCTCGGTCACGCGCCAGCCGCGCAAGTGGGCCACCAACGCGTCCAAGTCCGTCCCGTTCGACATGCGCGCCGAGGGCGAGATGTCGCTCCTCGGCTTCGGTCAGGGCGAGCACGAGGGCGTCGGGCTCAAGATCGACCCCAAGACCGGCAAGTTCGAAGAGATGTTCCGGCTCAAGGTCGAGGGCGAGGTCGAGCGCGTGTCGCCGACCGGCACGGCCGATGGTTTCTTCGTCGGCGTCAAAGGTGACCGTACTGTCATTCCTGCCTCGGCCCGCTCGCCGCGGTTCGTCACCGTCGAGAAGGGCAGCATCGGGGCCACCGACGCGCCCGACCAAGCCCCCACGCAGCTCTGGGCGCTCGAGGGCGACGACGAGCCGAGCGCCGAGACGATCATGCGCGTCAGCGACGACACGTTCTTCATGGTGTTCCGGCGCGGCACGGACATCTACGGCGGCTACTTCGGCGCCGACAAGACGGCCAAGGGGCCGCTCGCCAAGGTCCCCGGCTCGGGCGGCAAGGTGGGCAAGCCCCGCAACGGCAGCAACGGGGCCGAGGTCGCGGTCGTGTTCGCCGACAAGCCCGCCGACAAAGAGGACGCGCCCTGGCAGATCCGCATCGGCCGCGCGCCGATGGGGCAGGTGCCCGAGACGACCGAAGACGTGAGCATCCCCGAGGGCGGCCCGGGCGGCGACGTCATCGCGCCCGACATCATCGGCCTGGCCGACGGGCGGTGGCTCCTCATGTGGACGGAGGGCACGAGCGGCGAGCGCTCGATCCTCGCCCAGACGTACGACAAGCACTTCGCCCCGGTGGGCGACCCCATCGCGCTGAGCCCGCCCGCAGGGAGCTTCGGACAAGCCGTCCTCGGCGTGGTAGGTACATACACGACCGTGGCCTTCTTGCAGGCCGAGGGTGATGGGTTCGAGATGTGGGGAGCAGTACTTCAATGCGGCAATTAACCAGGGCGCTCGCCGTCATCGCGCTCGTGGTCTCGCACGCAGCGTGCCTTCCGCCGCAGAAGTCCCAGCTTCTCGAGGGGCAGAAGTACACGTCGGGCCAGGAGAAGTACGACACCTTCTTCGCCTCGGTCGCCGAGCTCCGAGCCCGAACCGAGAACCTCGAGGGTGAGCGACCCCTGCGGTCGAAGGTCGCGCTCGCGGTGGGTCTGACCGACTCGGCGAAGCTCACCGAGACGATCGAGGCCGCCAAGGAGCGCTCCAACGAGCTCAAAAAGGACGGCGGGCGGTTCTACGTCGTCGTCGCGACCGAGCCCAAGCTCATCCTGAAAAAGGGCTCCGAAGAGAGCAAGAGCGCGACCGAGTTCGCGAGCGCGGTCGAGGGCGCGATCAAGGCGGGCATCCAGCGCTCCAACGAGCTCGAGACGATCGCCAAAGAGGCGGCGGATCTGGAGCAAGCGCTCCCCGGCCTCGAGCAAGACGTGGAGACGTCGTTCCCCGACGCCGCGCAGCGCGATCAGGTCAAGGTCGAGCTCGACGCTTCGAAAGAGATCCTCGAGCTCGCCAAGCTGAGAGCCGGCACCGAGTCGGGCCAGGCGCTCCGCTTCGTCGTGCTCCTCGCGAGCGCGGTCGACAGCGGCGCCGCCGAGCTCCTCGCGATGGAGGCTTCGCAGAAAAAGGAAAAGGACCCGCCCAAGCCCAAGTGGGCGGGCAAGCCCGGCAAGCCCGCCGGCAAGCCGAAGCCCAAACAAGACTTCGATCCGTGACGGTCCTCGTCGAGCGTCGGGGCGCCGTCACCGTCGTCACGATCGCGCGGCCGGAGCGAAAGAACGCGGTCGATCGGGCGACCGCCGAGGCGCTCGCGGATGCCTTTCGCGCGTTCGACGCCGATCCGGCGGCGAGCGTCGCGATCCTCGCCGGCGCGGCCGGGACCTTCTGCGCGGGCGCCGATCTCAAAGCCGTCTCCGAGGGCGCGCCCAACCGCGTCGAACACGACGGCGATGGCCCGATGGGCCCGTCGCGGATGATCCTCTCCAAGCCTGTCATCGCCGCGATCTCCGGGCACGCAGTCGCGGGCGGGCTCGAGCTCGCGCTGTGGTGCGATCTGCGCGTCGTCGAGGCGAGCGCCCAGCTCGGCGTGCTCTGCCGGCGTTGGGGCGTGCCGCTCATCGACGGCGGAACGGTGAGGCTGCCACGCGTGATCGGCTTGGGCCGCGCGCTCGATCTGATTTTGACGGGGCGGTTGGTCGGCGCTGAAGAAGCGCTGGCGATGGGGCTCGTGAATCGTGTGGTCGAAGATGGGCGTGCGCTCGATGCGGCGATCGCGCTGGCGGAGGCCATCGCGAAGTTTCCTCAGCTCTGCATGCGCGGCGACAGAGCGTCGGCGTACGAGGCGCTGGATTTGGATTTCGAGCACGCGATGCGGAACGAGCTCGAGCACGGCAAGGTCGCGCTCAGAGAAGAAGCGGTGAAGGGGGC
>CALKVR010000026.1 GCA_938004815.1 uncultured Polyangiaceae bacterium
AGCCCCAGCACACGGCCGGGCAAACCATGTCGGGCGGACAGTTCGAGTGGCAGACGCTCATGTCACAGAACTGGCCGTCGCCACACGCGTCGTCGGTCATGCAGAGCGCCGGCGCGGAGACGGGCTCGACGGTCTCGAAGACTTCGCTCACCTTGAAGATCTTCTGGGTGCCGAACGAGCTCTGCTTGGTCTTGATGGTGCCGGTGACGACGAGGTTCTTTTCCCAGATCGCCGACGCGTAAGCGCTGACCTGCTCGTCGGAGAGCCCCAGCGCCGAGAAGTCGACATCGGTGATCTGCTTCACGACGGTCGAGTTCAGCTTGTTCGCGTGCAGGCTCGGGCAAGGCGCGGTGATGCAGGTGATGCCGCTCGGCGCGAGCGTGTAATAGCTGCCGCTGATCGCGTTGCCGGTCACCTCTTCGAACGCCTTGTAGGCCTTCACCTTGCCGAACGCCTCGCCGTTGGGCACGCCGGTGAGCGCGGCGAGCTCGCCCGAGAGCAGGACGTTGCCCGCGATGGCTTGGTTCCGAACCTCGGCCGCTTGCTCCTCGGACAGCTCGAGCGAGGCGAGATCGATGTCGGCCACGTAGCACTCGGCCGCCTTCGAGCCGTCGAGGCAGGTCGTCTTGGTCTTGTTGACGGCCTTGACGTAGACGCCCCCGCACATCGGGTACATGCACTTGCGGAAATCCTGGCGGGTCACGACGTAGACCACGTCGCCCGAGAGAGCGTCCTCTTCGGTCGCGTCGGCTTCGAGCGACCCGACCGGCGACTCCGGAGCGCAGGCGGCAAGGGGAGCGGCGAGCAGGGCAGAAGCGACAAGCGAGCGGAATTGCATGACAATCTCCTTGGTGACGCCGGCAACCGGCGCCCGACCGCGCACTCTGTAGCCCCAACACCTACATCCGGCAATCCCAGAAATGGGGATCGCGCCCGGAGAGCCGGTTTCGGGCCACCGGCTTGCGACCCGGCCGCCTCCGGCCGACGCTGCCCGCCCGTGAGACGAGGCCGGCCCCGATGACCTCCGCCAAGAGCGCCCTCTTTGCTCGGTCGGTGCGCAACGTGGCGCTCGCGGCGCGCGCGCAGTTCGAGCAGCTCGACACCGACGATGACAGCGTCGTCTTTTTGGTGACTTTCGAGGTGGGCGAGGGTGGCCGAGAGGCGAGCGCTCGGCTCGGCCTGCGCCACGAGCCGGGCGGGAGCGTGGGCGTCGACGTGTTCGCCGACTTCTCCTACGACGACCACGAGGCGAGCGCCGAGTGCGCCAAGATCGTGTCCGGCGTCTCGGACTGGGTGGCCTTCGAGCGCCTGCGGTTCGACGAGTTCTCGGGCCTACGCGCGAGCCTCGCGCGGCACCGCCCCATCGATCCCGAGTCGCCGGAGAGCCAGGTGTGGATCCGCTACGAGCTCGACGGCTACGAGGCGTACGTCAGCGTCTTTGCGATCGAGTCCGAGCTCGAAGAGTGGGTGATCTTTCGGTCTACCCTGGCCGACGAAGACGCGTGGTCGGCCGAGCAAGCCCTGATCAAGAGCGTCGAGCTGCCCTACGCCATGATCGGCCTGCACGAGGGCGAGTATGTCCTGTTCTACAGCCTGCCCCTCGAAGCGCTCAGCCTGGGGCGCGCGCTCGACATCGCCGACACGATCGGCGGAACGGCGCTCGCGATCATGGCCGAGATCTTCGACGACGAGGACGACGACGATGGCGACGACGGCGACGGCGACACCGACGACGAGCCCTGACTCAGCCGCCCACGAGGGCGCCGCCCTTCAGAACGAAGCGTTTTTCCATCGTGAGCGTGGGGGGCGTGTCCTCGGGCACGCCGTCGTCGCGGCCGAGCATCTTCACCAGCACGCCGCCCTTGGGGTGCGGCGAGAGGCGGTCGACGAGCACGTTCTTGCCGAGGCGGACCGTCGTTACCCGGCCCGCGTTCGTGATGACGGCGAGGTAGTGGACCTTGAGCGCGCCGTCGTCTTTCGTCACGACCACCGCGCAGTCCGTCGAGCCGTCACCGTCGAAGTCGGCGTCGCTGCGGGCCTGGGTGAGATCCGTGGCGACGATGTCGTCGGGGCCGGCCCCCGTCTTCACCTCGTGCATGCCGTCCTTGAGCGTGACCGGTGTCCCGTCGAGCTCGTAGGTCAGGTTCTTGGGGTCACCCGGGAACGGGCCGCCCACGACGGGCGGGGCACCGCTGCACGAGGCGACCAAGAGGGCGAGGAGCGGGAGGAGCGGACGCACCATGGCGACCCGAAGTTACAGTAACGTGGCTCCTGTGGACCGGTTCGTCTGCATCCACGGGCATTTTTACCAACCCCCACGCGAGAACGCGTGGCTCGAGCGGATCGAGCGGCAAGACTCGGCCCACCCGTTCCGGGACTGGAACGAGCGGATCGACGCCGAGTGCTACCGTCCGAATGCGCGCGCGCGCATCCTCGACGGCGACGATCGCATCGTGGAGCTCTCGAACAACTACGCGCGCACGAGCTTCAACTTCGGCCCGACGCTCCTCTCCTGGATGCAGGTGCACGCGCCGCGCACGTACGCGGGGGTGCTCGCCGCCGACAAGGAGAGCATCGCGCGCTTCGGCCACGGGTCGGCGATCGCGCAGGCCTACGGACACCTGATCCTGCCGCTCGCTTCGGCGCGCGATCGGCGAACGCAGGTGCGCTGGGGCGTGCGCGATTTCGAGCACCGCTTCGGCCGCAAGCCCGAGGGCATGTGGCTGCCCGAGACGGCCGTTTGCACCGACTCGCTCTTGGCCCTCGCCGAGGCCGGCATCCGCTTCACGATCCTCTCGCCTCGCCAGGCCAAGACGATCTGGCAGAAGGGCACTCCGGCGGCCGTCGAGGTGAACGAAGCCACGCTCGACACGCGTCGCCCCTACCGCGTCGACCTCGGCGGCGGGCGATCGATCGCGGTGTTCTTCTACGACGGCGCGACGTCACAGGCGATCGCCTTCGAGCGCCTCTTGTCGAGCGGTGACACGTTCGCAGGCCGGCTCTTGGGCAGGTTCCAGGGCGGCGGCCCCGAGCTCGTCCACGTCGCGACCGACGGCGAGACGTACGGCCACCACCACCGCTTCGGCGAGATGGCGCTCGCCTACGCGCTCGATCGCATCGACGCGTCAGAGACGGTGGCCCTCACCAACTACGCCGCGTTCCTCCGGCGCTTTCCGCCCGAAGACGAGGCGGTCGTCGTCGAGAACAGCTCGTGGAGCTGCGCCCACGGCGTGGGCCGCTGGAGCGCGGACTGCGGCTGCCGCACGCGCGGCGACTCGAACCAGGCCTGGCGCGGGCCGCTGCGCCGCGCGCTCGACGACCTGCGAGATCGCATCGACGAGGTCTTCGAGGCCGAGGCGGCCGGCGTGCTCCGCGACCCGTGGGCGGCGCGTGACGCGTACATCGACGTGGTGCTCGACCGGTCCGATGCCTCGGTGCGGGCGTTCCTCGAGGCGCACGCGGGCAGCGACGACGTGGACACGCGCCACCGCGCCCTCGAGCTCTGCGAGCTCCAGCGCCAGCGCATGCTCATGTTCACGAGCTGCGGCTGGTTCTTCGACGACGTGAGCGGCATCGAGACGACGCAGATCCTCCAGTACGCAGCCCGCGCGGTCGAGCTGGCGAGATCGCTCGGCGGCGTCGATCTGGAGCCCGCGTTTCTCGCTGCGCTCGAGCCCGCGCACGCGATCACCCCCGGCGCCCCGAGCGCGCGCACCGTATACGAGACGGCGGTGCGCCCCGCCCACGTCGACGGCGCGCGCATCGCCCGCGCTTTCGCGCTCACGACCCTCTTCGGTCTCAAGACCACGCCGTCGCCCGCGTTCGCGATCGACGAGCACGAGGTCCGCACCACCGCCAGCGACGACAAGCGCATCGCCGTCGGTCGCATCACCGTCAAGCACCTCATCAGCGCGCGCGCCACGACCTACGCCTTCGCGGCGCTCCACCGCGGCGGGCCGTCGGTCGAGGGCGGCACCCGGGTGCTCTCGGGGCCACGCGACGCCGACGACGAGCCCGAGGAGCTCGTCGCCACCTTCGAGCGCGATGGCTTCGAGGCGGCGCGCGAGCAGGTAGGGCGCCGCTTTCCCGGGCGGTTCGACTCGCTGCGGGTGTTGCCCATCGACGACCGCACGAAGGTCGTGAAGAAGATCATTGCCGTCGCGGTGACGAGCGCCGAGAGCGTTCTCCGCGAGGTGTTCGCACGCAACGCGCCGCTCCTGACCGAGCTCGCCGAGACGGCGGTGCGGCCGCCGCCCGCGCTCACCGTCGCGACCCGCGTCATCCTCGAGGCCGACCTCGCGCGCGCGGCCAGGCGCGACCCGCCCGACACCCGCACGATGCGTAGCCTCGTCGCCGAGGCCAAGGCCGAGAACGTCGCGTTCGATCAGGGCAACTTCGCTTTCCAGCTGGGGCGAGCGCTCGCGAAGACCTGCGCCGAGCTCGAGTCCGACCCGACCGACGACGGCAAGCTCGGCCGGCTCGCCGACATGATCGAGATCGCCCGCAAGCTGTCCCCCAGCTTCGATTTTTCGATCGCGCAGGATCTGGCGTGGACGATCGTCCGTGAAGAGACGCCGATCGCGGGGGTCGTCCGCGAGGGTGGCCGCATCGGCGCGTGGCGCGAGATCGCGCGCGCGCTGCGGGTCTCGGTGCCCTGATCAGAGCCGGTCGGGCATCTCGGCCGCCACCCACGCGAGCACGGCGACGACGGCCACGCCGTCGGCGAGCTCGTTCGGGTCGACCTTGTCGAGCGTGTCGGCGGCGCTGTGGTGATAGTCGAAGTACTTCTGCCCGTGCGAGACGTAGCCGATCCCGGGCATGCCCTCTTTCACGAGCGGGATCAGGTCGGCGCCCGACCCCGCCTCGACGACCTGCAGCGTGCCCAGAGGGGTGAGCAACGCGGACACGTCCTCGGCGAAGCGCTTCGCCCTCGGCGCGCGGTCCTTGGGCACCTCCACCGTGAAGCCCCACGGCGCGAACCCGCCCGAGTCGGCCTCCACCCCGAGCACGTGCTTGGGCACCTCGGCCGCGTGGTCCTTGGCGTAGGCCTTCGCGCCCGCGATCCCGTTCTCTTCGTTGGTGAAGAGCACGACGCGGATCGTGCGGCGTGGCTTCATCCCGAGCGCGCGGAGCGTCGTGAGCGCCTGCATCATGATCACGCAGCCCGCGCCGTCGTCGTGCGCGCCCTGACCGACGTCCCACGAGTCGAGGTGACCGCCGATGAGGACGATCTCGTCGGGCTTCTCGCGACCGACGAGCTCGGCGAGGACGTTGGCCGACGGGGCGTCGGGCTTGGTCTTCGCCCCCATCGTCAAGCGAACGCGCACGCGCTCGCCCCGCCCCGTCAGGCGCGCGATGAGGGCCGAGTCTTCGACCGTCACCGCGGCGGCGGGGATCTTTTTCACGCCGTCGTCGAACCGCGTCGCCCCCGTGTGCGGGGTGTTCAGGCTCGACGTCGCGAGCGACCGGACGAGCACCGCCTTGGCGCCGAGCTTCGAGGCCCTCGACGGCCCCGACGAGCGGAACCCCACGACGTCGCCGTAGCCGGAGCCCTTGCCCTCTTCGTAGCCGCGCATCGCCACGTCGAAGAGGACGATCTTGTCCTTTACCTCCTCGCCCGCCTTCTCCAGCTCGTCGAACGAGCGGACGACGAGCACGTCGCCCTCGACCCCTGCCTTGGGGGTCCCCTCGCTGCCGCCGAGGCCCAGGATCGAGAGCGGCCGCCGCACCGGCCCGACGATCTCCGCCGACTCGGCGCCGCGCTCCCAGTGCGGGACCATCACCTTTTCTTTGCGCACGTTCTCGTGGCCGTCGGCGGCGAGCGCATCGGCCA
>CALKVR010000027.1 GCA_938004815.1 uncultured Polyangiaceae bacterium
GGGGGCGGGGGCATCCGCCCTGGATCGTGACCACGCGGCGATTTGACCACGATGACCACGGCATCGCGCTTGGATCGGTGCGGGCTCACGATTGAGCCGCGATGCCATCGGTCATCCGAGTTGGATCGACGCGGCGATGCGGGCATCTCGTTCGACCGCTACAATGGCCCGACGCGATGCTCCTCGAAAACCGCGTAGGGCTGCTCGGCGACGTGCACGCCGAGGACGAGTTGCTCGAGGAGGCGCTTCGTCGTCTCTCGCACGCAGGAGTCGAGCGCACGCTGTGTGTAGGCGACATCGCGGATGGGCCGGGCAGTATCGACCGCGCTTGCGCGCTGCTGGCGGAGCACCGCGTCGTAGCCGTTCGCGGAAACCACGACCGGTGGCTCCTGGCCGACACGGCGCGCGATCTCCCGCATGCGGTCCGCCTCGATCAGATCACGCGCGAGACGGCCGAGTACCTCGGGGCGCTCCCGCGCATGCGTGAGCTCTCGTCGCCGTACGGATGCGTGCTCCTGTGTCACGGCCTCGGCCCGAACGACATGGGCGGTGTCACGCCCGACGACTTTGGGTACGCCATCGAGAGCAACCTCGATCTGCAACGTGTTCTCGCCGAGCCCGAGATTCGAATCGTGCTGAACGGGCACACGCACAAGCCGATGGTGCGCCGGTTCGGAGACCTGACGATCGTCAACGGCGGCACGCTCTTCCGTGAGCACGATCCCGGGTACGTGATCATCGACTTCGCGTCCGGCGACGTCGTGTGGCATGCCCTCGGTAGCGCGCGCGACGTTCAGCGGCAGCTCGGAACACTGCGGCCGCTCGCCGGCCCCGAGTAGCTGTGCCCGAGAGCCTGGCGGCTCCCGCCTCGCGCCAACTGCGGGTAGCATCCGGGCCGGCGACTCCATGACCAAGACCATCGCCATCCTGCTGGGCATCGCGTCGGTGTGGGCCATCGCGTGGGGCCTCGGTGGGTACGGCATGTATGCGGCGGGGCGCGAGAAGCTGGCGCAGTCGGACCACGTCAGCACGCTCGCGACCGCGCTCGATCGGGGGGCCGAGGTGCGGTTCGAGGGTGTGATCGCCGAGGCCCCGAAGGTGAAGGCGCCGTTCAGCGAGCAAGACTGCCTGGCCGCGTACACGTACGTGGCGATTCGCGGCAGCTACCGAGACTCGCAGGATCGGATCGTCCACACCAGCAGCGCCATCAAGACGAGCCGCGTCGGGCCGGTGACGATCGGGATCATGCTCGGCGACAAGCGCGTCGAGCTGCCGCTCGATCGCTGGATGCCGAGCGAAGAGACGACGTCCGAGGGGCTGCGTGAGATCCCGCCTCGGCTCGGGGTGACGCAAGCCGAGATCGCCGACGCCAAGGCGAAGCTGCGGGGCGATCCGGGGATGTTCTACGTCAGCGAGTCGACGCTCGACGCCGGGCAGCGCTTCTTCGTCGTCGGCAAGCTCGAGGATCACGAGGGCCCGCCGCGCCTCGAGCCCGATCCGACGTTCGAGCGCGTCGTGCTATTTCCGGGCTCGCACGAGGCATACATCGAGAAGCTCCGCGGCAGCGGCGGCTGGCTCAAGATCGCCGCGTGGATCCTCGGCGCCGGCGTCGGCCCGCTGCCGCTCGTGATCATCGGCATCGTGCTCCTCGTGCGGTTGCGCAAGCGCGAGGTGTCGGCCGCGACCGCGTAGCGACACCATCAATCCTCGACGACCGTCGACCACGAGAGGGCGTCGAGCAGCCGCCGCGCGTCCAGACTCGGCTCGTCACGGAACGGCTCGCTGTCGAGCGCCGCTCCGCCGACCTCGCGGGTCACGCCGAGCGACGCGTCGTCGTCGTTTTCATGCGAGGTGGCCGCGATCTCGACATCGACGCCCACGAGCCAGACGCGCGGCCCGTCGTCGGTGATGGCGATGCGTACGTCACCGCGCGGCGTGCGGATGCGCAGGATGTCGGCCGACGTGGTCTCGTCGATCTCGATGTCGCCGTGTCGCAGGTCGACGCGGCGAGGCGGCAGGTAGAGATCGTGGGTGCGGCGGCGCGCGGAGGCGACGGTGACGGGTTCTTCGAAGGCCCATTTGCGGCTCATTGTCGTTCTCCTGGTTGCTCAGCAGTTGAGGTTGATGGCCCCGGCCTTGATGTCGACCTTCCCCGCCTTTACGTCCACGCTGCCCGCCTTCACGCTCGCGGCAGCGGCGACGACATCGACGGTCTGGCCCTGCACGGTGACGTGACCGCCCCGAATGGTGATCACCGAGCCGTCGATGCTGACCGTCGTGGCCTGGTCCACGATACACATGCCTGTGCGTTGAATGACGGACGCCTCGAGTGAATCGACCGAGCCGATCCGCGCGGTTCGCGAGGCGGCCCCCTCGACCTTCGCACCGGTCGTGGTCTCGCCAAAGGTCCCGATGACGGTGAGGTTGAGGCCGCCACCGACGGTGTAACTCTGGTGACCGGCTATCTCCGTCACTTGATCTGCGCGCACCAAGACCGTTTGCTTGCTGAGCACCTCGAGCGTCTGCGTCCCCTTTACCCAGATGCTCTGGTCGCCGAACACCTTGATCTCGTCGAAGTTTGCGACGCACCGCGACGAGTTGTGCTCGATGTTGGCGATGAAATCCTTGGCGACGTGGATGATGAACTTCTCTTCGCCCTGCAGATCGTCGAACGCGATCATGTTGTAGTTGCCGTTGAACGGGCTGGTCATGCTCTTGATGCAGCTGTACGTCGGGCGGTTCGTGGCGTTCTCGGGGCTCAGGTTGCGCCCGTTGTAGACGCGGCCGGTGATGATGGGCCGATCGGGGTCGCCCTCGAGAAAGTCGACGATGACCTCGTCACCCACGCGGGGGTGGAACATGGCGCCGTGGCCGCGGCCGCCGGCGAAGACCTGGCTGACGCGCAGCCAGCACGAGGTCGGCTCCACGCGGTGGCGCTCGACGTCGCGGTCCCAATGAAAGCGCACGCGCACACAGCCGATGTCGGACTCGCCGCCCACGTTGATCTCCTGATCTTGCCCCACCTCGGCGGTGACGACCGCGGTCTGGGAGCCGAGCACGTGGGGGCGCGGGGTGCTGCGGAGCGGCCGATAGAGCGAGCGTGGATCGCCGCCGGGCGCGGCGCACCACAGCGCCTCGACGTCGGCCTGGTACGTCGGCTCCTCGCCGCCGACGGCGCCGAAGCTGAACCGCTGCCGGAGCTGCACGTGGACCCTGCGCGCGAGATAGACGCCGGAGAAGCGATCGCTCGGGTGATCGACCGCGAACGTCGTCCCCGCCGAGATCGCGCGACAGCTCGTGGTCAGCCGCGCGAACAAGCTGTCGGACATGAAGCCGTCTTCTCTGACGGTCGCGAGCTTCTCTCCCAGCTCGCGCGAGTAGCCGTAGCGCGCCGGCTGCTCGCACGTCATGAAGGCCGAACGGCCGAACGGCGAGACGGCGGCGAGATCGAGATCGGGGCGGCGCCAGTCGTAGTCCGAGAGCATCGCGCTCTGCGGGCGGAGCCGACCGCCGAGGCGCATGTCGCGAACCTCGCGATTTCGTCCGTCGGTCGTCAGCGTCAGCTCCTCGGCGAGGTAGCGCTTGGCGCGGTCGCTATCCGAGAGCACGAGCACGCACTCGGTCGCGGTGTGCTCGAAGTGGTAGGCGATGCCCTCTTCTTCCAGGAGCCGCGCGACGAAGGCGACGTCGGTCTCCTCGTACTGGACGCAGTAGGGGCGCGCGTTGGGGTCGGCCAGCCGCGAGACGTCGGTGCAGCGCCACGCGAAGGTCGCCGCGAAGCCGCTATACGATGCCTCGTCGACCGCGCCCTCGGCCTCGGTCGCGGGCGCGAGCGCCATCCCGAGATCGGAACGCTGCAAGGTCGCGTCGATGATGTGCATCAGCGTCTTGTCGACCCAGATGACCGACTTGCGCATCATGCACGCGCGAAAGAACGGCGGGCTCAAGCGAACGCGGTAGCGGCCCTCGCCCCAGACGCCGAGCTGTTCGAGCTCCGAGACCACGCCGTGCACCAACCGGGCCGCGTCGTCGCCGGGCGTTCGGATCCACAGCGTCGCCCTCGATCCGAGCAGATCTTCGGCGCGGACCGCCGCCGCATCCTCGGCGGTGACGAGATCGATCTCGTACTCGTAGAGCTGATTCAGGCCCTCGATGCCGCGCGCCTCGGCGACGAGCAGGTGCCGCCACGGGCCGTCGGGTGACGCAGCGCCTTCCCAGGCAAACAAGAAGCTCGTGATCGTGTTCATGGTCGTCATCTCTTTTGGTTAGTTGAGGCGAACGTGCTCGCCCTGGATCTCGACGTCTTCGGAGGCCTTCACGCTGACGGCGCCCTGGCGGGCGCGGAGCGCGAGCGTCTCGGCTTCGATCGTGAGCGCGCCATCCGCAGTGAGGGTGGCGTCCTTGGACAGGAGAGTGACGACGCAGCCCGCCTCCGACGCGCGCACCTCGACGAGACCGCGCCCGTCGGCGGCCTCGATGCGGACGCTCTCGTCTCGCTCGATGGCACGCACGTTGGTGATGCGCGGCTCGGGCTCGACGCGGCGCCGATATCCGTCGACGACGCCCACGACGATCGCCTCGGCCGCGCCTGCTGCGCGCATCGCCAGCACGCGATCACCGTCGCGTGGGCAGACCGACATCAAGCACGGCAGCCATTGTTCGACGGGCCCGCGCTCGCGCTCGAACCTCACGAGCACGCGACCGGAGAGGACCGGGTGCCTATCGGCGATGCAAACGCCGGTCTCGGAGGGTGCCAGCACCGCCGGAGCCTCGATTCGATCGAGATCGATCTGGTCGGCTGTCGTTTCGGGTTGCTGCAGCGCTCGCCAATTCATGTGGATGCTCCTCGTTTCAATTGGGCCAAGCCGCGACGAACCGCGACGAGCGTCGGCTCCGGGGTGGGAAAGGCGCGGCGCTCGCCGAGCACCTCGACCTCGATGGGGATGCGCG
>CALKVR010000028.1 GCA_938004815.1 uncultured Polyangiaceae bacterium
GCTCGCACCGCTCTACTTCAACCAAGCGAGCCCGAGCGCCTACGTGCGTGGCAACACGCGCGCCGTCCCTCTCGCTCTCGCTTTCATGAAGAACCTGGAAGAGAAGGGCGTGCGAGTCTTGAACGGCTCGAAGGCGTTCGCGCTCGAGCTGTCGAAGTCGAACCAGGCTGCGCTCCTCCGCCGGCTCGGCCTGCGCTCGCCGCGCACGATCACGTTCAACGACGTGGCGGCGGTGAAGCCGTACGCGGCCGACTTTCCGTGGCCCGCGCTCGTGAAGCCCGAGCAGGGCGGGAGCGGCGCGCGCATGTTCCTGGTCGAGAGCTACGACGAGCTCGAGCGCCTCGTCGCGATGCGCCCGGAGATCTGGCTGCCCGACAACCTGCTCCTCTTGCAAGAGAAGATCGACTACGACCCGAGCCACGGCATCGTCCGGATGGAGTTCTTGGGCGGTGAGCTGCTCTACGCGATGCGCGTCGTCTCGCACGGCAGCTTCAACCTGTGCCCGTCCGAGCTCTGCAACCCCGAGGGCGAGGGCGAAGAGGCGATGTGCGCGGTGCCCGAGACGCCACCGGCCGCACCGGTCGAGTTCTACGCCTACAAAGAGGTGTCGCCGGAGGCGGTCCTCGGCGGCAAGGCGATCACCGCCGCGGGCGGGCTGGACGTGGCCGGGATCGAGCTGATCGAGACGCCGGCCGGCCCCGTGTTCTACGACATCAACGCGAACTCGAACCTACGCGCGCCGATCGCGGCGGCGTTCGGTGGGTTCGACCCGTTCGAGCGGGTCGCCGACTACCTCGAGCGCGAGGTTCAGAAGATCGGGTCGATGCGGTAGACGCGCGACGTGCCCTTGTCGACGAAGTAGACGAGGCCGTCCTCGATGCCGAGCGTGAGGCCGACGAGCGAGCCGGGCGCGAGGCCCGTCTCGAGGAACCGGAGGGGCGCGCCCTCGTCGTCGAAGGCGTAGATCACGCTGGTGGCGTTGTCGGTGACGAACACGACGCCGTCGTGCACGAGGATGCCGCTCGGCGCCTCGAGCGTGCCGGGCGGCACGAGGTCCATCAGCATCGCGCCGTCCATCTCGTTGCGATCGACCGGCTCGTCGCCGCTGAACGACGCGCCCATCGTGCCCGAGGCGGTGTCCAGGACCGCGACGCGCTTGTTGCCCGTGTCGGCGACGTACAGGAGGCCGGTCTCGGCGTCGTAGTCGAGGTGGCTCGGGATGCCGTCGACGCCCGCGACCTGGCCCTCGACGTAGCGGGAGATGATGCCGTCGGAGTGATCGTCCAGGCCGGGCCCGTGGTCGATGACGAAATCGTACCGATCGAGCGAGCCCTTGTCGGAGTTGAAGGCGAAGTACACGTTGCCCTCGACGTGAGCGATGCCGCGGCAGAAGCTCGTCGAGTGCAGCATGTCGAGGTGCGAGCCGAGGCCGGTGCCGGTCTCGACCGTGAAGATCGACAGGTCGGAGGGAAAGAGCGCTGGGCCCATGAACTTGTTGCCGCCGTTGTCGCTGTCGCCGCAGACGCCGAACGTCTGGCCCCACGTCTCGACGACGGTGCCGAACGCGATCGCAGGCGGCTTGTCCATGAAGTGCGACGCGGCCGGGTCGCGTTTGCGCTGCCACGCGGTGTCGGCCTTGCCGACCCGGTCGACGATGTAGACGCTGTCGTCTTGGCTGTTCACCACCCAGAGCTGGTCGGGGATGCTCGGGTTGAAGTCGAGATCGGTCGAGATGCGCGGCGTGCCCGGGTCGGCGATGAGCGTGAAGGTCACCGACGTGGGGCTACCGTCGCCGACGCCGATCTGCCACCCGGCCGGCTTCGGCAGGCAGACCGAGTCGCAATAAGGGGTCTCGGGCGTCGAGGCGCACTCGGCGTTCGACGCACACGCGACCTCGGGCTCCTTCGGCTTCGGCTTTTTCTTCTCTTCGGGCGTCGTCTCGCCGCCGCAGGCCCCGATCGCGATCAGGGCGCCAAAGAAAGCACTGCCGTACAGAGCGCTACGCATCCCGATGGTGTGAACGGCCCCCGGCTTCGCGTCAAGCTCTCAAGTGCTCAATCTCGCGCGCGATATTTCGGCCCCGGCGAAGCGTTGCGATCTGGGCGGTAGCGTCACGGCGGGGTCGGCCCGAGGCGCAGCATCGTGATCGACTGGGCGCGAATCGTCACTTCGGCCTGGCCGATGGGCGTGGACGTGTCGCTGGCGAAATAGAGCCGCACGACGGCGAGCCCCGGGGGGAGGTTGACGAACCCGCCGAGGCCGACGTCGTACGTCTCGGTCCCCTGGGCGTCGATGGTGTCGGCGTCGACCTGGTAGAACCGCTCGGTCTGGGCGTCGGCGGTGCTCGCCGAGAACGACAGCCCCGCGGCCGGGCTCAGCGTGCAATCGGCGCCGAGGACGAGGAGGTGGCCGCGCGCCGGGTCCTCGGTGTCGAGCCCCACCGCCTGCAAGACGACGTTGAACCAGAACGCGCTGAACAGAGGCACCGGCTCGACGGGCAGCGGCAAATTGCTGGGCGGGCCCAGGTAGACGAGCATGGGCTTGTAGCCCCCGCCCGTGACGTCCAGGTAGCCGTAGAAGCTCGCCGGCACCGACGCCTCGATCGCGCCGTTCTGCAGCACGGCCTCGCTCCCGAGCGACATCGAGCAGTCGGGGTCGCTCGCCGCGCAGCGCTCGGCCATCAGCCCCGCCGCCGGGTCGTTGCCGCCGTCGGACAGCTTGATCTGGTAGGTGAGGTCGGCCGACCCTGGCGGGCCCACCAGCCCGACGCAGCCCCACGGGCCACCGCCGAAGCCGGTCGATGAAGATGACAGTGTCGTCGTCGTCGAAGTCGAAGACACGCTGTCGTCGGCGCTGCTCGCGCTCGCGTTCGCGCTCGCGGCCCCGGCACCGCCGCCGCCGTCCTCGCCGAGCCGCGGCTTGCCCTCGTGTAGCCCGAGGATCTCGTTGCACGCGCCCATCGCCAGCGCGCTCGCGAGGGCGGCGCCGAGGCGCGCTGCGCGCGAGCGCATCAGAACCGCCCTCGCACGACGAGCGCGGACGGGCCGAGCGCGACGGTCCAACCGGCCTTCGCGAGGCCACCCTCGTCGCGGGGAGCGGTCAGCCACACCACGACGCCCGTCGCGGCCGCGATGGCGCCGACGCTGAACACGATCGTGCCCGCGGTGCCTTGGGCGCGCGCGTCATCACGAATCGCGATTCCTTCGGCGTCGCACAGATCGCTGTCGTCGCAGTGCGCCTCGGAGTCGTCCCAGCGGCTCTTGGCCACCGCCCCGACGATGACCCCCGCGATCATCGTCGCCGCACCGGCGCTGGCCACGGCGATCCCGACGGGGACCTGGATGCCGCCGCCCGGGTCGTCGCGCGGAGCGTCCGAGATCGGCGGAGGCTCCGTGCGCGCCGCGGGCGCGGCCGGAAGCTCGGGGCCTGCAGTCAGCGTGACCTCGAGGGTCTTCGCCGGATCGATCGTCACCTCCAGAGCGGACGGTTCGCGACCGGCCGCCTCGACGAGGAGCCGGTGCTTGCCCGGGTCGACGGGGATGGGCGTGTCGAGGCTGGCACGGCCGATGGTGACGTCGCCGCGCTTCACGACGGCGCCCGAAGGGACGTCGGGCGCGAGGCGGATCACGAGCTTGGGCAGGCGCGGCTCGAGCGCTGCTGCTCGCTGCACGACCCGGCTGCACGCTTCGGCCGTGTCGCCCCGGGCGAGCGCGGCCTTGCCGGCGCGAAACTGCGCCTCGGCCGCGGCGCGATCACGCCCCTCTGCGGTCGCGCTCGACGAAACGAGCCACGCGGCGAGGCACATCGACAGCGCCAGCGCGCGCCGCCGCAGCGATCGATCAGAACCGGGCATCGAACCCCGTCGATGCTTTGCCGGCCGCGGGGGCGGGCAGAGCGGTTGGCCTGGGCCGCGAGGCCGGCGGCTCCGTCGGAGCGGGCGCGGCGGTCGGCGCCGGGGCGGCGGAGAGGGCCGGCGTCGTCGGGGGGTCGTCGGCCTGCGGGGCCACGACCTCGGGAGCCGTCGGCGTCACCGGCGTCTCGGTAGCGAGCGCCGCGCTCGGAGTGGTGACGCTCTTCTCGGCCTCTGCGATCACGGCCCACACGAGCCCGACCGCCGCGAACGCGCCGATCACGAGAGCGGCCCAACCGAAGCGCGAGACGTTCTTGCGCGCCCTCCGAGGCGTCGCCCCCGGCGCAGGGAGCGTGGCGATCGCAGCGGTCGCGAGGCGTCGCGTCGGCGAGGCGCTCGCCGCCCGCGAACAGCGTCGACAACGCGCCGGGGTGCCGCGCGCGCGCGTCGCGGACCGCGATCTGCATCGCGCGAGCGTCCGAGAAGCGGTCTTCGGGCCCGGCGGCCAGGGCGCGATCGACGATGGCGGTCACGTCGGCGGGCGCGCCGTCGAGCGCCGACGCGAGCGAGGGTGCCTCGCGTGTCATCGCCGCGAGCATCGTCCGCTGCGCCGACTCGGCTTCGTGCACGTAGCGCCCCGTGAGCAGCGTGAACAGGCACGCGCTCAGCGCCCAGAGGTCGGTGCGCCCGTCCACCAGGTGCCAATCGCCCAGCGCCTGCTCGGGAGGCATGAACGCGGGCGTGCCCATCGCCTCGCCCGCGCGCGTCGTCGTGGCGTCGCCCGGGGGCGGTTTGAGGTGCGCGATGCCGAAGTCGAGCAGCCGGACCGCGCCGTCGCGGGTCACGAACAAGTTCTCGGGCTTGATGTCGCGATGGACGATCCCTCTGTCATGTGCGGCGACGAGGATGTCGAGCACCGCGTCGGCGAGCGCCAGCGTTTCACCGACGGAGAGGACGCCGCTCGGGCGCGACCTGGCGATCGCGTCGACCGGTAGCCCCTCGAGGAGCTCCATCACCAGGAAGCACGAGCCGTCGTCGGCGACGTCGTCGTCGAGCACCGACACCGCGCCGGGGTGACCGACGGCGTTCGCGACATACCCCTCCCGCTGAAAGCGCGCTCGCGCGGCCGGGGTGATCGCCATCTCTGGATGCAGGAGCTTGACCGCACCCCGCTTGCCGTTCCGATGCGTCGCCGCGTAGACCGCGGCCATGCCGCCCACGCCGAGCACCTCGTCGAGGCGCCACTTGTCGCGCAAGACCTGACCGACGCGCGCCTGGGCGCGCTCGCGCGTGGAAATGACTTCTTCGACCATGCCGCGGGTCGATTGGATCATTTCAGCCGCACCGGAACCGGTCAAGCAGAGCCCGACCGCGGACCCGTGCTCTCGGCCCGCAGCGCGTCGCCGGTCGAGCGGCGACTGGCTCGGCGACGCCGAAGAAGCAGCAACGCGGCGGCCAGGGCGATGCCGGCGGACCGGCTAGCCGGCGTCGCAGGCGTCGCGCAACCACAGCCGTCGCCGTCTTCGATCGGAGGCGGGGTGGGAGCGCCGGACGACGACGAGCCCGCGGCGGCGCCGCCCGCGCCGCCGCTGCCCTCGGTGTTGCCCAGCTGCTCCAGCAGCGCCGGGTAGAGCGCGGGGCACGTGTCGCCGGTGTCCGTCCCGGCGGGACACGTGAGCAACCCGATATCGAGCAAATGGTAGAGCGGCGTGAACGTGACGCCGCCATCGATGGAGCGCGCCACGGTGAAGCCGTCCTGCCCCTCGTTGCCGCAAGCGTACAGGCCCGACGCCGACCACGTCAGGCAGCGCACGCCGGTGTCTGCGATGCGCGAAAACACGTGATCGGTCGTGCTCGCGACGTGAACACCGCCCTGCTTGATGCCGATCGCGACCCGATCGCCGTTCGGCTCGGCGGCGAAGCCGAGCATCTCGCCCTCGAGCTCGGCGATCAGCGTCCACGTCTCGGCCGCGTCGGTGCTGATGAACAACCGGTCGGTCAGCTCGCCCGGGACGCGGAGATAGAGCGTGTCGGGATCGGTCGGCGAGATCGCGCTGATGAAGGTGCGGTCGGCGCCGGAGATGTCGATGGCGACGCGCGTCCAGGTCTGGCCGCGATCCGACGAGCGCTCGATGACGGGGTCGGTCTGGGCGCCCGCGATCGCGCTGACGTACAGGCGCGAAGGCATCGACGGCGCGGCGTCGATCGTCTCCGGGACGAGGTCGGTGTCGAGCTCGGGGCCCAGGGCCGTCCAGGACATGCCGTCGTCGGTCGTCTCGGCGACGATGACGCGCGGGTTGCCGTCGGCGTCGTCACCCGAGATCCCGATCGCGGTCGACGGATCGGCGACGTCGGTCGCGAGGTCCACGATGCGGAGCCCTGCGAGCGCAGAAGCGTCGACGTTCCAGACGCACCCGTCGTCGAAGCTCGTGGCGACGCCGTCGCGGATCCCTACGAGGACGGTCCCCGCTTCGGTCACGCTGATCGCCGGGTCGTCGGTGCCGCCGTACCCGACCGCGGGCTCGCAGAGCCACACCCAGGTCGCGCCCGCGTCGAAGGTCTGCACGATGCCGTAGGTGGCGCGGACCACGATGTGGCTCGGATCGCCCGGGTCGACGACCAGGTGGTCGGCGTTCGGAAAGCGACCGTTGGCGCGCGCGGCAGAGGCGCCGAACGACGTGGCTCCGAGCAGGGTGGCGAGACCGAGCGCCCAGCCGAGCGGGCTTCTCATGACCGAAGCCAAGCAGCACCACGGAGCAGGCGCAAGCGCGTGAGGCTGATACGGTGATGCGGCATGGCTCGAGCGCTCCCCTGGTTCGTACCCGTCGTGGGTCTCGTGGTGGCGTGCGGTGACGACGCGTCGTCGTCCGGTGGTGGTGGGCCCGGCGGGGGCAGTGTGTCGAGCTCGGCCACCGCTTCGGGCTCGAGCTCGCTGCAATCGAGCGGGGCCGGGGGCGACGATCCGGGGCCGCAGCCGTGCACGCTGGCCGAGGCAGAAGATCTCACCGACCAGACGGCGATCACGGTCACCTCGGAGGGGATCAAATACGAGCCGCGATGCGCTCGGGTCGCCGCGGGCACCGCGGTGACCTTCGTCAGCAACTTTCAGATGCACCCCCTCCGCGGCGGCGAGATCGTCGACGGCCAGGGCGTCGTCGATCCGGCGAGCCCCATCACCCCGCAGAGCTCAGGTACCGAGGCCACGTTCGTTCTCGAGGACGCTGGCGAGGTCCCGTACTTCTGCGCGTTCCACGCTTCGATCGGGATGTTCGGCACGATCTGGGTCGAGTGACGGGGCGCTTGAACCGCGTGGGCCACCGGGGCAACACACTGCGCACCTATGATTCGACACATCCTTTCGGTGGGCGCTCTCGGGGTCTTCGTCGCCGTCGGCTGCGGCGACAGCGGGGGTGAGGGGGGCGAGGGCGGCGTCGGCGGCGAGGGCGCGTCGGTCTCCTCGTCGAAGAGCGGGTCCGGGTCGAACAGCGGCAGCACGAGCGACGCCAGCTCGAGCAGCGCCAGCACGAGCGACGCGAGCACGAGCGTGACGTCGACGAACGCGAGCACGAGCGTGACGTCGACGAACGCGAGCACGAGCGTGAGCGCGACGGCGAGCACCGTCACCACCAGCGCCACCGGCAGCTCTTCGAGCGGCATGCTGCTCTGCGACACGGGCGTCCCCGACACCATCGACTCGATCGCGTGCGACGACTGCGTCAGCTGCGCGGCGATGAACGGTTGCATGACCGAGGCGGACGCGTTCGTGAACGACCCGGACGCGCAAGACTTCATCGACTGCGCGAACGCGTGCACCACGCAGGCGTGCTTCACCCAATGTGTGAACACGTACCCGTCGGCGTCGTCGGCGTACTTTGCGTTCTTCGACTGCGTGGTCTGCGCCGAGTGTCCCAACAACTGCGACGCCGCCACCAACTGCGGCGCCATCCCGACGGGCTGCGACGACGGCACCCCCGACACCATCGACTCGCCGCTCTGCGACGATTGTGTAAGTTGCACACAGACGGGCGCCTGCCAGGCCGAGTGGAGCACGTTCGAGACTCACCCCGAGACGATCGACTTCATCGACTGCGCCAACAACTGCGTCACGCAGCAGTGCGTCGACCAGTGCTTCGTGACCTACCCCGGGGCGGGCGCCGCCTACCTCGACGTGTTCGATTGTTCGGTGTGCGTCGAGTGCCCGAACAACTGCGACGCCGCCACCAACTGCCCCTGAGCCGGGGTGAGGCGCGGGACGAGAACTTCGCCCCGCGCCGTTCGTACAATCAGCCACCATGTGCTGCTTCGCCGGACCGGTCAAAGACGTCTCGAACACCCAGATTTTCGCCCGCCTGACGGGTGAGGGCTCGCAGCTCCTGGTCTACCGGATGCAATTCGCCTCCGAGGCCGAGAACGCGATGATCCTGCCCCTCCCCGTGGCGACCCCCGCCGCCGACGATGGCGTCCGGTTCATCGATCTGAAGGGCTACGACGACTTCTTCGAGGATCTGGAGTCGGGGTTCCCGGTCAAGCCGCCCTTCGAGCTGGTCCGATCCAAGGGCGACATGGTCGCGGCGGCCTCGGCCGCGCCTCAGCTGGCCGTCCACGAGGTGGGCGACTACGTCGCGTCGTTCGTCCCGACGATCTCCGCCTTCGAGCGGCTCGATCCGCGCTTTCGCATCGCCCCCGACACCTGGGCCAAGGTGCCCGGCTACGGCGACTACGGCTTCGCCGTCTTTCAGCTGAAACAAAAGGCGGGCCGACCCCACCCGATGGCGTTCGAGTTCCGCACCCGGCTCGCCGAACAGACGTTCTTTCCCACGGTGCACATCCACGACGGTGAGGTGCACGCCGAAGAGGGGTTCGACCACACGCTCTACCTCCAGAGCAGCGCGTTCGACCCGATGGTCGGAGACTACGAGGACCACGACGTCGCCGACGACGCGACGGGCTTCGTGCGATCCGATCGCGCAGCCGGATTGTTCGTCGACACCGCGCGGGCAAAGGGCGTCGTGGCGGGCGATCTCCTGGTGCACAAGCGCGAGCTCCGCGGGACGCTCCCCAACGCCGATAGCGTGTTCGGTCCGCCGCAGGCCTCGATCGTTCCGCGCGGGGTCGGCCGATGGGGCCTGCCCGGCGCGGGCGTGATCGCGGCGGCGGCCGGGCTCGGTTGGGTCATCGCCCGCCGGCGCAAGCTCGCCCGCGAGGCCAAGGCCGAGAGCTGACCCCTCCGCCGCGTCAGGACCGGCGGGTGGGCTACGTCCGTCCCGTTGGTCCTGCCATGCCTCGCCACGCGACGACCCCGACGACCACTACCCGCCGCGGCGGGGCGTTGGTCGTGTGCGCCGCGTAGCGCAGCCGACAGACCAAACCGAACGCCCCGCCGGCAAGCCCGCCGAGCGGGGCGTTCGCCTGTTTTGCGCCCGTCTCGATCGGCGGCTCTCAGCCCGGCCCGAACCGATGGAGACGACCATGAACGACGACGACCACCGCGCGATAGGCAACCGACTCGATCTCTTTCACTTCCAAGAAGAAGCCCCAGGAATGGTCTTCTGGCATCCCAAGGGGCTCGCCATCCACCGCGCGCTCGAGGACGCGAGCAGGCGCGAGGTGCGCCGGCAGGGCTACCGCGAGGTGCGCGGGCCTCAGCTCGCGCGGCGGGCGCTCTGGGAGCGGAGCGGTCACTGGGAGCACTTTCGCGAGAACATGTTCGTCCTCGCCGACGACGCCGCCCGGCTCGACGGCGGCGAGGCGAGCCAGGCCGCCCTCAAGCCCGTGAACTGCCCGGGTCACCTCGAGATCGTGCGCCGCATGTCGCTCTCGTACCGCGACTTGCCGCTGCGTCTCTCGGAGCTCGGCGTGTGTCATCGAAACGAGCAGAGCGGTGCGCTCTCCGGGCTCTTTCGACTGCGGCAATTCGTACAGGACGACGGCCACGTCTTCTGTGCTGCCGGCGATGTCGCGCTCGAGGTCGAGCGCTTCTGCGGTCGCATCGCTCCTTTCTACGCCGCGTTCGGTTTCGACGAGATGGCCGTCTCTCTCGCGGGCCGCCCCGCGGCGAGGTTCGGCGACGATGCGATCTGGGATCGCGCCGAGGCGGCGCTCGCCGAGGGCGCGCGCGCGGCGGGGCTCGCCTTCGAGGTCGTGCCGGGAGGCGGCGCGTTCTACGGGCCCAAGCTGGAGATCGCGCTCTCCGACAGGAGCGGGCGATCGTGGCAGTGCGGGACGATCCAAGCCGACTTCTTTCTCCCCGAGCGGTTCGACGTCTCCTACGTCGGTGCAGACGGCGAGAAGAAGCGACCCGCGATGTTGCACCGGGCGCTCTACGGCAGCCTCGAGCGCTTCTTGGGCGTGCTGCTCGAGCACCACCGCGGGCGCCTGCCGGCTTGGCTCTCGCCCGAGCAGGTCCGCGTGGTGCCGCTCCACGCCGAGCAGCGCGCAGAGGCGCTCGCTCTCGTCGACGATCTCGTCGGCGCCGAGGTGCGCGCCGAGCTGGGCTCGGCAGACGACGGCATCGCGAAGCGGGTCGCGGTCGCGCACGCCGGCGAGGTCCCGTTCGTCGTGGTCGTCGGGCCGCGCGAGATCGCGTCGGGGCAGGTCGACGTGCGGTCGCGTGACGGTCGATCCGTGATCGATAGGTCGCGCATCGTCGACGATCTCGTCCGCCGGCTGCGCTCACCGCTCGCGTGAGCGCGGCGCGGATCAGGCGACCCGGACGGGGGGGGATTCGCTGAGACAGGCACGAAGGGCGTAGCCGTAGCGGGCGAGGGGAGGAAACGAGTCTCTCAGGAGCGCGAGCACGCGGTCCATGTCGCCCTCGGGCTCCGCTGCCAGCGCGTCGGCCGCGCACCGCTCGAGCGCGGCGCCCAGCCTGGCGCTCAGCGCGGCCGCCGTCGCCGGGCGCGCTTCCGGGCGCTTGGCGAGGCACGCGAGCACGATGCGGTCGAGGTCGACCGGGATCGTGCGGTCGAGGTCGGACGGCGGTGCCGGCTCGGTGTAGATGGCGCGGCAGAGCAGCTCTACGACCGTGTCGCCCTCGAACGGCCGCGCGCCTGTGAGCAGGTAGTAGGCGACGCCGCCGAGGGCGTAGAGATCGCTGCGCGCGTCGACGTCGGCGGGGGCGATGATGGCCTCGGGCGAAAGATAGTGCGGCGTCCCCACCACCAGGTCGTCGCCCGCAACGGCCGTGTCGACCGCGCGCGCCAGACCGAAGTCGAGGAGCGTGACATGGCCCGCCGAGTCGATGACGATGTTGTCAGGCTTGACGTCACGGTGCACGAGCCCGGCGCGGTGGGTCGCGTCCAGCGCGGCGCAGAGCTGGCGCAGAATCGGGATGGCGCGGCTCGGGGGCAGCGGACCGTCGGCGCGCACGCGCTCGGTGAGGGTCACGCCCTGGGCGAGGCTCATCACCGAGTAGGCGCGGCCGTCGCCGTCACGCCCGAACCCCTGGGTGGTGGCGACGTTGGGGTGCTGCACCAGGGCGCCGAGGCGCGCCGCCTCATCGAAGCGGTCGAGCTCGGCGTCCGAGACCCGGCGCGAGAGCACCTTGACTGCACAGGCGCCCCCGAGCGTCGCGTGCTCGGCTCGGTACACCTCGCCGGTCGCGCCCTGGCCGAGCTTCTCGCCCAGGACGAACGGCCCGGCCCGGCGCGCGCCGCCCGCGCTGCGGCGCTCGCTCCAGATG